>JAUXSA010000185.1 GCA_030681615.1 Bacteroidota bacterium | reverse complement strand
CGAACAAAGTAAAATTCTCGGATGAACTTTATAGGATCTATAACTTAAAACCAAATGAAGAAATCAGTCTTGAACGATTCTTATCATTTGTTCATCCGGATGACATGTCAAACGTTACAGAACAACTGGAGAACTCTATTAAAACCCACAACCCACACATGCTAGATTTCAAGATCATTAGGGATGATGGGACTATACGTATTATTAGAAGGCATGCAGAGATCTTATTGGATGAAAAAGGAGAGCCATACAAAGTTTCCGGTACGGGCCAGGATATTACAAAAGAGGTTTTATTAAATAACGAAATAAAAGAAAGAGAAGAAAAACTGGCAGAATTGAACCTTTCTTTAGAGCAAAAAAACGTTGCGCTTGAAAGAAGTAACAAAGAGCTTACGTCTTTTAGTTATGTTGCGAGTCATGATTTACAAGAACCGCTACGCAAAATCAAAACCTTTATTAATCTTATTGTAGAAAAAGAAACAAATCTTTCTGAGGACGGAAAAGAGTGTTTTGAGAGAATTATGGCCAGTGCCGGGCGGATGCAAAAATTAATAGAAGATCTTCTTTCCTTTTCGCGCACACAGGTTTATGAGAACACTTTAAAACTCTTTGATCTTAACCTTATATTGAACGAAATTAAAGCAAATAATCAGGAAGCAATAAAAGCGGGTAATTTAAAAATAACGTATAGTAAATTGCCATCCATGTATGTTGTGCCATTTCAGATTCAACAGTTGTTTGAGAATATTATAAGTAATTCGATTAAATACAGCAAACCAGAGAAAAAAACTGAAATTGAAATAAGCTCAAAAATTATTAATGGTGAAAAACTAGCCTTTATTCCAACAAACGATCCTAACAAAAAAGGAGATTATATAAATATTACCTTTTCTGATAATGGAATTGGTTTTGATCAAAAATATTCTGAAAAGATATTTGAGATCTTTCAAAGGCTACACGGCAAGAACGAATACAGTGGCACAGGGATAGGACTTTCAATTTGTAAGAAGATAGTAGAAAATCATCATGGGTTTATTACGGCCAATGGTAAACTTAATGAGGGTGCTAAATTTGATATTTATTTACCTGCCTCACAATTAGCCGTTAACTAATAAATTAAAGGTCTTCATTTTATTATACAAGGTCTTTCTATCGATATTAAGAATTAACGCAGCTTTTGATTTATTAAAATTAACCTTACGCAATACTTCAAGTATCTTTTCATACTCTGCATGCAATGCAGCTGATTTAAGGTCAGGCATATCTTTAGAACTTATAGTATGTTCTTTGTTATCGTCTATCAAATTAAATTTAGACTGGAAAATGATTTCCTGCGGCAAAGTTTCAAGCGTTATAATATCTTTGCTTGTTAATAAGGCAGCGCGTTTAATAATGTTATTCATTTCCCTTAAATTACCAGGCCAGTTATAATCTAAAAATATCTTTTCAACTTCAGGTACAAAACCTTCAATATGTTTGCCTAATTCTGCATTGGCATTCCTTAAAAAGAAATTAGCAAAAAGCATAATATCTTCATTTCTTTCGCGTAATGGCGGAAGATCAATCGAAAATTCGTTGAAACGGTGGTATAGATCTTCTCTGAATTTTCCTTTAGCGGTAACCTCACTTAATTTTTCATTTGCTGCTACAATAATCCTAACATCAATATTAGTTTCTTTTTGAGAACCGATCCTTCTTATTTTTCTTTCCTGAATAACCCTTAATAAAGATACTTGAATATCGTAAGTTAAATTTCCGATCTCATCTAAAAAAATTGTTCCACCATTGGCAAGTTCAAACTGACCAACTTTAGTTTGCATTGCACCGGTAAAAGATCCTTTTTCGTGACCAAACAATTCGCTACCTGCTAATTCTTTAGTAAGTGAACCGCAATCCACTGCAATAAAAGGTTTATCTTTTCGTGTACTTTGTGTATGTATGCTATAGGCTACAGATTCTTTACCTGTTCCGCTTTCTCCATAAATAATTACTGAATAATTTGTTGGAGCAACTAATTTAATTTGAGTATGCAGTTTTTCTGCTTCTTTACTTTTACCAACTACCAGGTTTTTAGGATCAGCAACTACATGTCTTTTATGCGGAATTGCTTCAACTTTATTATCACCAGTACTCGCTTCAGAATAGCTATTTGATTGCGCTTCCGCAGTTTTTTGAGCCAAAGCTTTGTCTACCAACATTAACACCTCTTCAGGTAAAAGCGGTTTTGTAATATAGTCAAAGGCACCATTCTTGATCACATCTACCGCCACTTTTACATCAGAATAACCGGTAATAATAATTACCTGAGTTTTTTGATTTAATTCCTTAATGCTTAATAAAAGCTCTTTTCCATCTGTATCAGGCAACCTAAAATCACAAAAAACAATGTCTACATCATTTTCTTTTAGATAGGTCAACGCCTTTTTCCCACTGGTAACATAACTTGTATCATGTCCCTTTCTTTTTAGGAACCTGTCAAGTAATTGACAGATATCAGTGTCGTCGTCGATAATAAGAATTTTAGCCATGAGGTTTTTTTTAGTTAATTGTTTGTGTTGTAATTTGTATTTGATTAATTGTCTCTAATAATTCATTAATCACGAACGGCTTTTTTAAAAAGCCATTGGCGCCTAACTCTTTATATCCCTCGGCTAATTTATCATGATCAGCACTAATGAATATAACAATGTTTTTTTCGTTTTTAAACTTTCTGGCGTAGTATATTCCACTTCCATCAGGAAGGTTTACATCCAAAATAACAATATCGGGGTTGGATTGATTATAGATCTCTAAGCCTTGTTTTAAATTCCCAGCTTCAAACACAGAGTAATTCTGCGAAGTCAGGGCTCTTTTCAAAAGAAACCTTATATCAGCTTCATCATCAACGATCAGAATTTTTTTATTCATCATAATAAACATAAACGCACTTCAGCTAAGATACTAAAATTCGGCAAAAAAATATAAACACGACACAAAATTATATTTTTATAATTCTTTGTTGTGCCGTGTTTATATCATAATTATTTATTGTATATCGCAATTTCTTGTATAAGTTCCACCTAAGTCAGAACCTGTTTTTTCGTTTGCGTTACATCTATCATCTGCTTTTGGACGAGTATCTTTGTAAGTATATTGTCCGTCATCAACAGTAGTAGTTGATGTGCTTCCTGTATATGTTTTCGTACATTTACATACATAATCTTTTTTACAAGATGTTGTAGCTACGCCTAATCCTAAGGCTGCTACTAAAATGATTAATTTTTTCATGGGTCTTTTTTTTATGTTTTATTATTTGTTTTTTAATATTTTTTGTTTAAGCCGGCGTACCTGCTTTTGATTCTTTAAAGTAATTTTCTAATTTGTGAATGCCGTTTGTTATAAGATCAGAATGATTATTCATCACATAATCTGTTGCTTTTCTAATTAGTAGTGAAGAAATAAAACTTTTTAGAGACACTCCTTTTCCAAATAATTTGGCCAATAAGAAATCTTTTCCAAGGTTTAAACCTATTGCTTTTAAGTCGTTAGTCCCTTCTTTATCTTCTGAAAATTTATTTATGATATTTTTTAATATCATAGATGGATGCATTGAATAAACTACTTCGCGTACATTTCTTTTAATAACCAATTCTTGTTCTTCTTTAAGATTACTTAGTTTCATTATACGGTGGTGCAATTCGGTATCGTTAGTGATAGTTATGCCTGAATTATTCATACAGTTATTTTTTACAGGTTATTATTTT
>JAUXSA010000183.1 GCA_030681615.1 Bacteroidota bacterium | reverse complement strand
TGAAAACGACCTTAAAGAAGCAAAAAATGTAGTATGAAATTCAAATGGGTCAACCCCGTATTTCTACTAACCCACCCCCGTATTTATTACATAAATACTTTCGCAGTCCTACTTTGCAGGCGATTATAAAACTGACTATTTTTAGTTAGTTAATGAACTCGCGTGCATTCATACTTATCATGTTTGCTATAACTAAATTTAGTTATGCTCAACATTATATTGAACCAGGTAAACTCACGTCTTTTAACATCACTGTTAACCACGAGAATTACACAGTTAAAACCCAAATGCTGAAAGATGCAAAAAAAATTACACCTGATAATTCTCTGACCTACCATTGGTATCAGTCTCAGAAGATCATGGAGACCAAAGGTGGCTTTGATGGGAAACTATTACATGGTTATTATAAATCTTTTTATTTAAATGATCAACTCAAAGAAACGGGAACAATACGTTATGGCCTAAAGACAAAAGAATGGAAATACTGGTACCCCGACGGAAAATTAAAAGAAATAATTACCTGGAAAAACGGACGTAAAAAAGGCATATATAAAATTTACAACGATTATGGACAATTAATGGCTAAAGGTCATTTTAAAAACGACTACTTGCATGGGAAATTTTATACCTACGATAATGCAGGTAAAGTACTTGAAAGAAAAAAATACAAAAATGGTGTTGAATTAATTAAAAAGCCAAGAGTTGAAAAACCAAAAAAGGAAAAGGTGAAGAAAGAAAAGGTGAAGAAGGAAAAAAAAGTGAAAGTTGAAAAAGTAAAAAAAGTTAAGGAAACAAAACCAAAAAGCACAACAGCTTGATGTTAAGTATAAAATTAAAAGGCGGCGCATTATACATTTCACTAATTATTTGCATAGTTATTGGAGTTACCTTAAGTGTATTTATACTTATTGCTAATTTCAACCAACGGACAGTTGCCGCTCAATTACTTTTAACGCAATTACAATTTAACCTTACAACCGGGCTCAGCATTGCGCAATCGTCCAATTTCGCTTATTCAAACAATAATAACATTTGGCAACAGATCAATGAGGATTCCATAAAAATAAAAAAAATACAATGGGGTGCTTTTGAATCAATAACCGTAGAAACTAAAAACAGGCGACAACATCTTGAACAATCTGGTTTGTATGGTATCCAGGCAAGTAAAGACAGTGCCCTGATCATTAAAGAAAAAACTAGGCCGCTTGGGATTACTGGTAAACTAAAATTTAATGGTTATTGCTATCTATCTAAATTTGGTTTTAAACCAGCATATATAGCTGGTGAAAGTTTTAGTGGCGATGGTCAGTTAAGTTATTTTTCAAGAACAGCCCCCTATGAGATCCCTAGAGTTAAAGATGATCTTATCAATGGCTTAAAAAATTGTATTGCCAGGTTTGAACCTAACACTGATAGTTTAATTTCAGAACTCCCTCCAATCTTAACTAATTCTTTTTCCTCAAAAACATCCATTCTACAATGCGGCTCGCTAAACTTAAGCAACTATCAATTATCAGGTAATATTAAAATAGTTGGAACCAATAGAATCATCATTGAAAAAAATAATGTTTTAAATAACATTCTTGTTGTAGCCAATAAAGTATTAATAAAAAAAGGTTTCATTGGAACTATACACATTATCGCTAGCGACTCTATAATATTAGAAGAAGATTGTGTCTTAGACTATCCGTCTTCATTAACAGTCCTGAACCAAAACGCCAAAAGTCCAAATATGAAAGGAATTTTTTTGAGCAAAAATTGCAAGGTTAATGGTTCTGTTATTGCAGTAAATGATGACAAAATAATTATTCCAAATGCCAGCAAAGTAATGGTAAAACTGAACAAAGACTGTGAAATATACGGTCTTTTATACTCTTCCAATTACGCTCATATCCAGGGGAAAATATTTGGAACCATATATTGCGACACTCCAATGCTTTTAGCCGCTACATCAGCTTATGAAAACCATCTAATGGATTGTGAACTGGATTCGCGAACCTATGCAAGTAGTTTAGTTATTCCTCAAATTTTTAAAACCAATACTGCTTATAAATGCTGCAAAAGTTTATAGAAAAAAAATACAAGGCTAGTACGCTGCCCGAAGTAATGATCGCTTTGGCCATAACTTCTTTTTGCACAACACTTGCGGTTATCATTTACCTGAACATTCAGCAAAGCACGTTGCCTTTTATTAAAATGAAAAGCAATGAGCTTGCAGTGAAATATTTGAATGAAACTGTTATCAAAAAAGATTTCATCGATAATTCTTATTCAGAAGAAGAATTTACAATAAAAAAAGTAATAGTAAGAAACACGGCATTTAGTGATTGTGTTGATATTACGATAACTGTTTTTAATATAAACAAAAAGAAATTGTCTCAATTACAAACTACTTTATATGCTGACTAAAAAAATAAAAGCATTTACCCTGGCCGAAATATTGGTAACCCTTGCTTTAACAAGCATTGTAGCTACTTTTTCGTTCATGGGTTATACTTTGATCCAAAAATTATTAAAACAGTATAATGATCAAAATTTTTTCATTACACAAATAAATGCCCTTAATAATCGTATTCATCTTATGGTTTCGCAGCACGGTACCATCCTTAAAGAAAGCGAAAACAAATTTGTTTTTAGTTCGGATACGACATTAAGTTTTATCACATTTAATAATAATAGTGTTTTATTAAACCGCTTTAATAAAACCGACACTTTCAAACTAAAGCCTGAAAAGCTCAATGCCCAGTTTGAACCGATCAAAAATCCTGACTGGCAAAACAAAATGGTCAATGCTTTTGAATTTGACATTTATTTCCAGGAACAAAGATTTCACCTGGCCTTTAATAAAAATTATGACGCCTATTCTAAATTACTCATCGAAAAAGAAAACAAAACGTGGCTTCAATAGATCTTTCAAAATATTCACAACGATCAGTAACGTATGCAAAGGCTAAAGTTGATAAAAGTACTTCAGAGGGCAGTTCCATTTCTAAACTATTAAATACTGAAATAAAACTCTTTGAAAAAAAATTCAATCAAAAACAAAAAGAGTGGTTTTACACTGAATTAAGTTTACTGCTTTCTGCAGGTGTAGATATTAAATCGGCTTTTGAAATTATTGAACAGGAAACAAGTATTAAAAAGCATCAGACTCTCATCTCCGGGATCAAAAACGATATTATTTCAGGCAGATCTATTGCTGAAGCATTACAAAAACATTCTAAAATTTTCACAAACTACGAATGCCAGAGTGTAAAAATTGGTGAGGAAACCGGCAAACTTGGTGAAGTGTTAAATGAACTTGGTCTTTACTATACCAGCGCTATAAAATTAAGGCGTCAAATTATTGGCACACTCACCTACCCCATTATTGTCATTTCATTAGCAATTTGCATTGTTTATTTTATGCTGTCGTTTGTGGTACCCATGTTTGGTGATATTTTTAAGCAAACGGGCGGGCAACTTCCTGCAACTACACAATTTTTAATTAATGTCAGTAACAAATCATCACTTATCTTTTACAGTTTGCTCAGTATTGTTTTAGGCTTTTTAATCCTACATAAAACACAAAGTAAAAAAACCTGGTATCGTCATTACACTTCTGCATTATTTCTTAAGCTTCCTTTATTTAACAACCTTATAAAAAAGATCTACCTAGCGCGCTTTTGCCAATCCATGCGGCTTTTATTAGGTGCAAAAGTATTATTGATTGAGGCACTTGGTCTTGTAAAAAATATGATAGCTTACTACCCTATTGAACATGCATTAGATACTGTTATAAAAGATGTTCTTGCAGGTAAAACGTTAAATGAAAGTTTATCGCAGCATAAAATTTTTCCGCAAAAACTAACCGCACTAATTAAAGTATCCGAAGAAGTAAATGCACCAGAATTGATCTTCGAAAAACTCAGCAAACAATATTCCGACGAGATCGAACACCAACAAGCTGTTGTCGGCAAAGTAATAGAGCCTTTTTTTATAATTGTGCTTGGACTGATCATAGGTTTTATTTTAGTGGCTATGTATATGCCCTTGTTTCAAATAAGTAATGGATTTTAATATTAAAATATAACAACATGAAAACATTAGATAAAAAACTACAAGCATTTACTCTTGCCGAGTTATTAGTTGTATTGGCTATTATTGGCATTTTGGTTTTATTGGCGTTGCCAAGTTTATTGCCGCTTATTTCCAAAACAAAATCATTGGAAGCACAATTACAATTAAAACACATGTTGCAATTAGAAAAAAGTTATTTTTTCGTGCATTCAAAATACACTAATAATATTGACGACCTTGGCTTTGAACAAGCCAAACTGGTTACACAGGAAGGGAATGCCAATTACAAACTTGAAATTGTAGAAGCTTCTGCCGGGTCTTTTAGAGTGAGAGCAACATCGGTAACTGATTTTGACCAGGATGGAACATTTAACGCCTGGGAGATTGATTCAAATGAAAATCTTAAAGAGGTTACTAAAGATTAATGTCTTTATTACAATTTATATTTATAGCGCTTTTTTTCCTTTTAGCAGGATCTATCGCTTTGCAGGATCTTAAACACCGTTTGGTTAGCTTATGGCTCTTGATTTTGTACTCACTAAATTGTATTGCATTTATTTATTTTATTGACGGGCTTTATACATTATTAAGCAATGTTCTGTTTGCATTGATATATTTCGGTTTTATGTTTGGGATACTTTTTTTATTTTACTTTTTAAAAGAAAAGAAAATATCTAATATTCTCAATTCAAAAATCGGGCTGGCAGATATTATTGTATTATTGGCAATCGGTTTTACGTTAAGCACAATTCACCTTGTATTATTTTTTTCTATTTCACTTACCCTTTCTGTTTTCCTGGCTTTATTTTGGTTCAATAAAAAAAACCAAAGCATTCCCTTAGCCGCGATCGTATGTATTTGTCATTTCCTTTATTTGATCGTATTTCTATAAAATTAATAGTATGCCTAAAAAAATAACAGAATATCCATTCTTACCCTTATACCGGAGATACATCAACCAGCTAAAAAAAGGCAAACAACTTCAGGCAAACGGAAAAAAGATCAAAAAAGGAAGTATAAAGAACTATGAATATCTGGAATTACTCCTTACTAAATTTATAATTCAAAAGAAGTTTGATCTTCGTTTAAAGATAGATACCGGCCTTACAAAAAAGCAGTTTGAAGATGAAAAAAAATACTGGAAAGAGTTTTACATTTCGTTCACCGGCTTTATGTATGATGATCTTGGGCATTATGATAATTATGTTGGTCGCACTATAAAATTGTTACGCTGCTTTTTTAATTATCTGATCAACGAGCAAGGGTTAAGCATTGGCACCTTTCACAAAAAATTTTATGCTCCAAGTGAGGATGTAGAGATACTTGTGATCTTACCTGAAAGGTTAAATCATCTTGTTTATTCAAAAGAACTGGCCGATCAGCTTTCACAGGAAATGATAAAGGTAAAAGATGTGGTTGTGGTTGGCTGTGTAGTTGCTTTAAGGTATTCTGATCTTGACGCTCTTAACAAAACAAATCTTGAAATTATTAATGGCAGGATGTATATTAAAATACAGTCTAAAAAAACACAAACGTATACACGCGTCAAATTACCCGATTATGCAATTGACATTATAAATAAGTACGCTAAGTTATCTACGCGAAGAATTTTACCTCATTTCACAAAAGCTGATCTTAACAAAAAAATAAAAATGCTGATGGAAACTGCAGGGTTTAATGAAGACATACAACGCACCCGCCAGCGCCGGGGTATACCTGAAATAACTTATAAAATTAAAAAAACTAAAACTCCATATCGCTTTTGTGATGTGGTGACAACACATACTATGCGACGTTCTGCTATTACAACTATGTTAAGTTTGGGCATGAATGAGCAAATGGTAAGACAAATTAGCGGGCACATAGCCAACAGCAAAGAATTTTACCGTTACGTAGCTTTCGCACAAAAATACATTGATACTGAAATTGATCTTGTACACGAAAAGCTCTCAAAAAAACATCTAGAAATTGCGTAAAAAAAGCTTTTTTGGGTTAAATTTTGTACAACAAAGTTTCTTTGAAAATATGATGGATAGTGCAGTACCAGCATTTTTATTACTATGCCTTTGGCATGGACATGCCAGGCAGGGATTGGCATATCTCTAACTACCGCTACAGCATGAACGGGCAGGAAAAAGATGATGAGATTTTTAGTGGCGCAATGAGTGCTGAAAATTGGGAGTATGATAGCAGAATTGGGCGTAGGTGGAATACTGATCCGATCGTTTATGAATGGCAATCTCCTTATTCCACATTTAATGACAATCCTATCTATTTTGCCGACCCAGACGGGCTGTATGGAGATCCTCCAAGTACTATAACAAAAGCTACAAAAACAGCTTCACAATTAGGTAAGGGTACTACAGCATTAGATATTCAATTTAAAGCGATTGAAAATAGTCTTGGTACCGTTTCAAAAACAGCGAAAGCAGTTTCAGTATTATCAAAAGCTACAAACGTGCTTGGTTCTTTAACCTTTTATTTATCCTCAGCCAATAGTGATTATAAGGGCCCTGGAGCAAACAATGGAGGTTCCGAAGTTATTGGTAATGGTTTTGATTTTTCTCCAATGGAGAAAATTACTCTTGATCCTTCACAACTGACATCTCAATATTTACTTGATGTAAAGGCAAGGGTAGAGATGGGTAAAGGTTCATTTAACGACCATCAGCTTTACAATAAAACGTTCGCACCTAAAGTGCAAGTTCCATATCTAACACAGTCGCATCATGTCATACCTGTTGCTGTATTTGAAGATATTGCAGGGTCGGAATTAGTCGCTTCAGCAATGCAAGATCCCAACTTTAAAAAATGGGCTAATGGTAATGAAATGAATAGGATTCCACTAGGCGATGACGTTCATGGCAACCACCCGGCATATAGTGACTATGTAAGAGGGCAAATAAGAGAATTAGAGGCAAAATATGGTAGTGTTAGTAGTGTTGAAGCAGCAAAACTTCTTGAACAATTAGCTGGTAAACTTAAAGGAGAAATAACACAAAGATTACAACTAAATCCAGGAAAGAGATTAAACGAAGTTTTTGGCGGTGGAAGAAGCACACAATCAAGCAAAAAACCAACAGGACATTATGAAACAACAAGGACCAAAAAAGCAACATGGCAAGGTCGGAGAAAATTGTAATTTTTATTTAATTAAGAAGTGATAGGTTTATATTAATTTTTCCTATGCAAGGCTTGATGTTTTTATGAAATCTTCTACTGGTTTTATAGAAACTCCTGTAACATGATTAGACTCTATCATTTCTTTTAATCTTTTGGATATAAAAAAATCGTAATTAAAGGCACCTAGCCTAAATAAATCGATACTAAAAGGAAATCTTGAACTTAAATAAAATTTATCAGGATATAGCAGTTCATGTCCCATCGGTAAATCTTTGTGTATTTTTATTAAATCATCATAAGTTTCTATTTTAATCTTTAAATCTCTTATTTTTTTACCAAGCATTTCTCCAATAAAAAAAGTAGATTTTGAATAATCTATATAATTCCTTAAACAAGAAGCAGAATGAAAATAATAGTATCCTTTGATTTCAGCTTCTTTATTGTATAGAATAATATCGTAAAACTTATAATCTTTAACATTGCTCTCTTCTAATAACTTTTTTAGTTTTGCGCTTACAATAAAACCGTTATAGAATTGACTACTCATTAAATCGCTTAATTTAGCTCCTTTATTAAGCTCTAAATAATCGAATGGAAAAAGAAAGTCTGGTGGAAATTCGCCGTCTCTCGCTTTATTAATAATAAACAATGGATTCGGCTCTATTTTTTTAGGGTTTGTCCAGATAATTTGCCTATCTACACTCCCAGTCTCATAAGTATCAATAGCGTGTTTTAAAATAAAATATTCCATAATATAAAGCGATAAATTAGTATAAGCCAAAATTAACAAATAAAATAGACTCATTTCAATAGAAGATTAAGTGTATTCACAACATGGTGAATAAAATCAAACCTTCAAAAAATAGGTAAAATTACCTATTGCAGGGTTCAATTTAATTGCCTTATTTCGGTATATCAAACCAAATCCTTCATGGCAAAAAAAGAACAACCAGCCAATGTTAACAATAATACAAATATTGTAAACGTTCATGTTCCACCAACAAAAAAGACCTACACTAAAAAAGAAAAAAAACCAAACTGGGTTTTAAAAGCAATTGTTGTTGCTGCAATCGGGCTGGTATGTACGGTTATTGTTATTTATGTAAAGCACAGTACGGCTGCAAACGGAAAACCGTCATTTATACAAGGAGGTACTGAACCAATAGCAGGAGATAAAAAATAATTAAATAAACCATTTATGAAAAAAATATTAAAGATAACAATACTCTTTTTTTTAGGAAGCATCATTTTGGTAATTAACGGCTGTAAAAAAACGGGGCCGCAAGGTCCTGCCGGCCCTGCGGGTAAAGACTCGCCCGTAAATGTTTACTCAACTACATTCACCATGTCTTCATGGTCGTATACATCTCCTTATTATTACAGGAATTTAAGTGTCCCCGAACTCACATCTAATAATGTTGACTCATCATTAGTAATGGTTTATTTTAGTACAGGTGGGTCAAATTGGTTTGCGTTGCCTTATACACAGTATAACTCACCTGTCAATTATTATATGGGTTTTGTAAGTAGTGTTGGCAATGTGCAGGTTACCTGGGTATACAATAGTTCGCTAAGTACCGGCAGCGATCCAAATTCTTATTATGGCACTACAATAACATGCAAAGCCGTGGTTATTCCACCAGCCAGGATAAAACCGGGGGTTAATCATCAAAATTACGACGATGTAAAGGTTGCATATGGTTTATGAAATTAATTTTTTTGTTGAATGAAAAAATTCTGTTTTAGTTTATTTATTTTTATTTGCTTTTTCATACGCGCCCAAAAAGATAGTGTGCTTGCAAAAGCAGATAGTTCTTTTAATAACGGGCTCTATATAAAATACTCTGACTGGCGATATAATACTCCAATCCATGTTGATAGCATTACATGCAAAAAAGAAAGTGCATCTACTTCCGTTTATACGAAGCTTGATAACAATAATTACATTACATATACCAGGAAGGGCAAAACAGAAAAAGTACATGTTAATTCTGTTTGGGGTTATATGGAAAATAAAAAACTATATGTTTATTTTGCTGGAAAATTCCAGGCTGTTAATTATACCGGTACTATCTGCATGTTCATGATTCTCGCCTATCGTCAAACCCCTACTTTTACAATGAACACTCCAAATAAGCATTACACTTATCCTACCAATAAAGCGTTTCAACCATTCCTGATCAGTTTTTACAATTCAGCTATATTAACTGGCAGTCCAGAACAAATGTGTAAACTTTTAAAACCTGACCCCGAGCTCTACCAGGAATATAAAGCCCTGGATAAAGAAAAACAAATTGAGTTAATGAAACAATACGTGGTGAAGTATAATAAGCTACATCCTTTTTATATTCTTAAATAGTAAGTTCTCATCCAATTTTAACAAAAACCTCATATAATAATCGTTATATTTAATTAATGAAATTGAAGTCGGTTTTAATATTATTATTCTTTTGCTTCTTAAATCGCGTCGCTGGTCAAAATCCTGTATACGAATGGGCACATGCAATAGGTACGAATACCGCTTCATATGCTTGCGGTACTTGTATCAAAACTGATGCTGCCGGGAACGTTTATTTATCAGGATATTTCAGAGGAGCTCTGGATGTGGATCCGTCCGCAGGTGTATTCAATATTACTTCTTATGATGCCAGTACAGATTTTTTTGTTGCAAAATATAATAGCACAGGTGTATTGCAATGGGCTAAAAGTATTGGTGGTGCACAAACCGATGAATGTACTTCCCTGGCAATAGATAACCTTGGAAATGTTTTACTAACCGGTAACTTCCGGGGCACAGTTGATCTTGACCCGGGTCCGGGAGTTAGCAGTTATTCAGTAGCTCCATTCACCACAGATATTTTTTTCGAAAAGCTTGATCCAAACGGAAATTTTATTTGGGTGCGTACTATAAGCAATAATAACCAAAAAAGATCTTACTCTATTATTGCAGATCAAAATAATGATATAATTATCACAGGTTACTTTACTGGTGTAGTAGATTTTGATCCCGGGCCTTCAACAGTGAGTTATACCAGTACTTCAGCAGAGTTGTTTTTCTTAGCAAAGTATGATTCTAATGGTAATTATAATTGGGTAGATGTGGGGCAACAATATTCAGGAAAGAGTATAGGCAGGTCTTTGGTCTGCGATAACAATAATAATATTTTTCTTGGCGGCCACTATTCAGGTAAACTGGATTTTGACCCTTCTGCAAACGTTGATACCTTAACAGCCTTTGGTGGTAATCTGGATATTTTCTTTGCAAAATATGATGCAGCCGGTAATTTTGTATTTGTAAAGCATGCTACTGGTGGAGGAAGTGATTCACTAAACTGTATTACTTTAGACGCCAATAAGAATATTTTAATAGCCGGTCATTTTCCGGGAGGCGTTGTGGATTTTGATCCCTCGCCTGGTACAGCTGTGCCAATTGGATCTAGTAACTCTACCAATTTATTTATTGCAAAATACGATTCGTTGGGAAATTATTTTTGGGTTTTCCCAGTTGGTAGCAATGTGGGAACAAATAATTGCAGATCCATTGTAACAGATGCAATTGGGAACGTATATGCGACTGGATTTT
>JAUXSA010000178.1 GCA_030681615.1 Bacteroidota bacterium | reverse complement strand
AAAATAAATTTTAAGTCGAGCGCTGTAAAGTTATTGTCAGTTCGAGTAGCGGAGCGTATCGAGAACTGGTTCTCCGGCTATCACTTCTCGATACATTCCTCCTACCGTCGGAACTACTCGAAGTGACAACGTTTACTTCTTCTCTGCCGGTTTAAAACCCAGGCTTAAACTATTTACACAATAACGCTGCCCGGTAGCCGTTGGACCATCATCAAAGATATGGCCTAAATGTCCACCGCATTTTGCACATACAATTTCGGTGCGGATCATACCGTGAGAAAAATCATTTACTTTTAAAACACGGTCGCCACCACCTAACTCGCCGTCAAAACTTGGCCAGCCGCAATGACTGTCAAATTTTTGTTCATTAGAGAATAATTCTGTACCACAACCTGCGCAGGTATAAAAACCTTTTTCTTTATGATCATTATACTCACCCGTTCCGGCGCGCTCTGTTCCTTTTTGGCGCAACACATAATATTGTTCGGGTGTTAATATTTTTTTCCACTCTTCGTCTGTTTTTTTGTAACTCGTATCCATAACTTTTTTATTTGAAATTTTTTGTTCTTCTTTTGTATTAACAGCAGTTTGACATGATACCAGGCCAAAAGTGCTTATTAAGATCGCTGATAAAATTAATTTTTTCATGGTTTTGTATTACGTTCTATTATATATACGAACTCAATGTCATTTCCTTTCAAAATTTACAAATTTTAACAACCTCCGTCATCGCGAGCGTTAGCGAAGCGATCCCAAACACACTGGTTTATGTGATTGCTTCGGCCTCAGTTATTTCCATTATGCCTCGCAATGACGTCACCGAAGCCGAAACAAGAAACACGGAATAACTACCGCTTACTCCTCGCTTTAACCTCATCCAACAATTTACCTTCGCTACCATGGCGCTTTTTAATATGTATAAAAGAACCTTCACCAATATCTGCTATCTCTTTTAAATTTTTCATTGCGTCTCTTTCATTACCAAAAGCCACTGTACTTAAAACAATCTTTTTGTCCATTTGTTTTTCCGCCCATATTTTTTGATCCTCACTATAAAATCGGAATTTTCCGTCGGTAGCCATAATGATCTGGTTATTTCCTTCTGCAATAAAATGTTTTTGCGCTAATTGCTGCGAGAACAAAATTGCCTTATTACCTTTTGTTAAACCTTTTGCTTTTAACGCATTTACTGCGGCGTGTAATTGTTTTTTATCGGAACCTTTTACGGCTTCTTTAATTATTTTTACGCTATCGGCATAAGTTACAAAAGTAATCACGTCTACTTCGCGCACAGCATCTATCAATGTATGCAAAGCAGTTTTCATTAAGGGCAATTTTAAAGAATCTTTCATAGAGCTGCTCACGTCTACCAAAAATAAAATGTTGTTGGGTTTGTATCCTAAAACAGAGAGTTCGGTTGAACTTTCTTCTTTTAAAATTACAGGAGGCTTTTCCCAAACTGTATCTATTTTAGGAGCGCTTGAGTTATCGGGAATTTTATTGGTATTATCTTTTTTTGTGTTATTCTCTTTTACAACAATAGGTTCTGTTACTGTTTTTATAGAACTACTTTTTCGGTTACCAAAATAAAAACAGGCCAGCTTATCATCGGTCTTTAATTTTCCTAAATTACCACTGACAGTAAGCTCGTAAGGTTTTGTATTATCACTGCAAATAAGATTGATCTTCTTTTTAAATTTTCCGGCGCTTTCGGGTAAAAAAGAAATGATGATCAAACAGGTATCGCCGGGTAACAAAGTTTTTTTGGTGGTAAAAACTTTCACGCCTTTATCAGCATCGGCACGCATTAAAAAAACTTTTTTCTCCGTGTTGTTCGTCACCAATACATCCCCTTTTATTTCGTAAGTCTCAGCAATTGTTCCAAGATCGGTGTCCTGATCTTTGAACTGCAATTGCGCCTTTGCGAAAAAGCTACAGAAAATAAAAAAGACTAAAATTTTGTTGAACATAATAGTATAATACAAAGATCAGGCAATTGTTGAGTTTTATTTAGTGCGTTAACAAAAATTGTCCCTTTTACTCTTTCTGTCACGTCGAGTAAGATTTGCGCCTCTTTTCAAATCTGTATCGAGACGCATTTAGTAAGCCGTTCTCGATACAATTTTTTGCAAGAGGCAAAGCAAAAAATCACTCGAACTGACATTTAAATTCGCAAATAAAACATCAGGCCTCCTTTTTCTGAATCTCCTTCTTCATGCTCAACAAAATAAGAAAGCCCAAAACAAAATAAACTATCAGCGATAAAATAGAGGGACGCATACCACCAACTATTTCGCTGATAACACCAAAGGTGATGGTACCTAAGATCATGCCCATTTTTTCCATTACATCGTAAAAACTAAAAAAACTGGTATTGTCTTCTGTCTCGGGTAATAATTTACTGTAAGTACTACGCGATAATGCCTGGATGCCGCCCATTACAAAACCAACCAAAAATGCAACAGTGTAAAAATGAATGGGCAAACGTGCAACCAAATAAGTGAACACACAAATAAAGATCCAGATAAAAATAGCGATCATCAACGCTTTAATATTACCAATGCGCGAAGATAATTTTGAGAAAAAGAAAGACCCTGCAATACCAACAAACTGTATAATTAAAATACTTACAATTAACGACGTTGTTTTTGCCTGCTCATTTTCCCAGATAATTTCGTTACGTGCAAAAAGAACTGCCACCACCATAATGGTTTGCACACCCATATTATAAAAAAAGTAGCCTCCTAAAAAACGTTTTAACTGCGGCATACTTTTTATTTGTTTTGCTACCGAACGTAATTCTTTAAATCCTTTCGAGAATAACCCTTGCTTATCGCTACCATGCGCTTTGTGATTTAATCTTGGTAAACGTTTAAAAGTGTATTGTGCAAAACCCATCCACCACAATCCAACTAATAAAAAAGAGATCCTTACATCAATAGCTTGTTTTGGATCTGTACCCAGTAAATGATGAAATGTTTTTGTCATTACCAATGCCAGGCAAACGATCAGTAATAACGAACTTCCAAAATAACCTAATGCAAAACCTCTTGCGCTTACTTTATCCTGATTGGCTTCTGATGCGATCTCCGGTAAATAAGAATTATAATAAACCAGGCTTCCCCAAAAACCAACGGTAGCAGTTATGAATGGAATAAAACTTAATCCTAAATTATTTTTTGAAAAGAAAAATAAACACATACAAGAGATAGCACCCAAATAACAAAAGAATTGCAGGAACCTTTTTTTATTTCCTAAATAATCGGCAATACCACTTAATATGGGCGAGATCAAAACAACCATAAAAAGCGCAAAAGCATAAACAAAAGAATAAATATTCTGGTTCTCAAAATCCCTTCCAAAAAAAGTAACGGTATGACTAACCACTTCACCCAGATCATTTTTAGTGGATGTTACGGCGTCATAAAAATTTGGGAAAATAGCAGAAGTAATTACCAACGGAAAAACTGAGTTGGCCCAATCATAAAAAGTCCAGGCTTTTATTGTTTTTGGATCGTCAATTAATAATTTTCCGTCCTGCATATTTATTTTTTTATGATTTGAAATTCAACACGTCGGTTCTTGGCCTTGCCTTCATCTGTATCGTTACTGGCAACGGGTTGCGTACTGCCGTAACCTTTAAAGTACATTTTATTTTGCACACCCTTTTTAATTAAATATTCAAATACCTCACGGGCGCGTAACTCTGACATTTTTTGATTCTTGTAATTTAAACCGCCGCTATCACTATGCCCGTTAATTTGAATTTCAACACCGGGGTTCTTTAAAAGATACTGCGCCAGCTTATTTAATTCCTGGTACGATTCGGGCAACAAATAATAACGACCGTTATCAAAGAAAATATTATTTAAGTTTACTTTATCCCCTACTTTAATATCCTTGCTCACATTTAAACTCGAATCCTGATCGGCATGATAATTTGGCCCAACAATTTCAATATCCACTTTTTCTTCAAAGGCCGGACTTTTAATTAACCGCACATCATCTACAAAATAATAAGCTTCTTTATAACCCACTTTAAATAAATTCATGCGTACAAACTCTTTTTTTATTTTGGGCGAAAAATTACCAATAGTGATATATTTTTCTCCGCCATCTGCTTTATAATAGCCTCTAATGGTAAACCATTCGTGAGCTTTAAAAAGTCCGCCTTTTTTAGCAATGGTATCAACAATATTTGCTTTTACGGCATCGCCCGGTTTGCTGTAACCGGCTTTACTTATTAATACCCCAAACGACTTTAAAACTGCATTGCTCCAGTAGGCCAGGCGTACCTGCATCGAAAATTCGTAAATAGTGCCGCGGTGCAGAGGCTCGGCGAGCTTTACCTGCAAAAATTCCTTATAACGTTTCTGGAAACGGAAACCCGTGTAGGAGTCGCCCGAAAAAGCGCCTTTTTGCACGGTGGTATCGTTGTCTAAAGGGTTGTGGTAGTAATCTATTGAGGCTATAGGCCGCCATGGCACCGCCTGCTTAATGTTGTTGGTCTTACGGCGGTAGTTCTCAAAACTGCCATTGGGCACCAGGTTCTTAACGGGTTTTGGGGTTATAACCGTTTGGGCAAAGCCTGCAAAACCCACCAAAAGCCCAATAACCACAAGAAACAGCTGCCTCATATTACAAAAATAACCTTTAATAGATTTTAATAGCAAAATTGTTTTTAACATTTGCATATTCAAAAAAAACCGTATATTTGCCTTCCCAAAATTGGGGTACACAACAAGAAATTAAAGAAATGGCAAATCATAAATCATCCATCAAACGCATTCGTTCTAACGGTGCTAAACGTACTGAAAATCGTTATTACGCTAAAACAACCCGTAACGCGGTAAACAAATTACGTACAACTACTTCTAAGAAAGAAGCACAAGACCTTTTACCAAAAGTATCGAGCATGATCGATAAATTGGCTAAAAAGTCAGTAATCCATAAAAATAAAGCTGGTAATCTTAAGTCAAAATTGGCTAAAAAGGTTACTTCTATTAAATAATTAAAGGTTTTCCCCCCTTATTAAACCCGCACGGTAACGTTGCGGGTTTTTTTATGTACTAATTCCCCCTTGGAGAAGGGGGCTAGGGGGATTGAATATCCAGAACTTCATATACTGAAGTGCAGAATCCCCCTAACCCCCTTTTTCAAAGGGGGAATAGAACAAACACTTTCCTAACAATCCACCGTTAACTAATGCCCGCTTACTTAATTGATTTAGTCGCTTTATTCTGCTAAATTTACAATTCTATACTTTTTTACAACAAAAACATGAAAAAAGCATACATATTTCCGGGTCAGGGTTCACAATTTCCAGGGATGGGCAAAGATCTTTACGAAAACAACCCTCTTGCCAAAGAATTATTTGAAAAAGCCAACTCTATTTTAGGCTTTAAGATCACCGATACCATGTTCTCTGGTACGGAAGAAGAACTTAAACAAACCAAAATTACCCAACCGGCCATTTTTTTACACTCGGTTATTTTAGCAGCGGTTAATGCCGATAGCTTTAAACCCGATATGGTTGCCGGCCACTCTTTAGGCGAATTCTCGGCCTTAGTTGCCAACAAATGTTTGAGCTTTGACGATGCTTTAAAGTTAGTTTACAAACGCGCCCTTGCTATGCAAAAGGCCTGCGAAATTAACCCAAGCACCATGGCCGCCATTTTAAATTTAGATGATAAAGTAGTTGAAACTATTTGTGCAGAAATTACAGCAAGCGGACACGTTGTTGTTGCAGCTAATTATAACTGTCCCGGACAATTAGTTATTTCCGGTTCTACTGAAGGTATTAATATTGCCTGCGAAAAATTAAAAGCTGCAGGTGCCAAACGCGCATTAGTTCTACCTGTTGGCGGTGCTTTTCACTCGCCCTTAATGGAACCTGCACGCATTGAACTGGAAGCTGCCATCACCGCTACGCACTTTAGCTACCCTATTTGCCCGGTTTACCAAAATGTAACAGCAAATGCGGTATCAGATCCTAAACAAATCCAGCAAAATTTGGTTGCTCAGTTAACTGCTCCGGTTAAATGGACTCAATCCGTTCAACAAATGGTGGCAGATGGCGCTACTCAATTTATTGAAGTGGGTCCGGGTAAAGTTTTACAAGGACTGGTTAAAAAAATAAGCGGCACATCGGAAGCCGTTAGCGTATAGAGATGTTAAATTTTAAATGATAAATTTTAAATTGAAAAAATTAATAATATTATTTTTACTGATCTGCTTACAAAAAGCAAATGCGCAATTCTTCAGGGGTTTTGGTATTTTTGGTGCTGTTAACCACTCTTGTCATTATTACAAGAACACCAACGAAGACCGCCGCGATTACGACCCCGCTAATTATCCTGCTAATTTTACCGACTACTATCCCCGCAGCCATATCTCGCGCGAATACTTTAGCTGGGGCGCCGGCATTTTTGCAGAATTTTTACGTTACGATAATGTGCGCTGGCAAACCGAATTAGAATACACGCACAAAGGCGCCCGCGAAAAAGAATTGATCGAGCCTTTATCGGGCATCCGCGCAGGTTCATTTTCTACCAACAAATACACGTATATACAGTGGAACAATTATTTAAAATTTTATTCTCCGCTTGGTCTTTCATCACGCTTTTATTTAATGCCGGGTGTTAAGCTCGATTATTTATTTAACTCCAGCATTAGCGCTTATGGCCCATTTGCAGGTTCTTTTCCTAAGATATTTTTTAGTGGTGTAGTTGGTTTGGGTTACGAATTCCCGATCTTAAAAAAGATCTCGGCTTTTGTAGAATACCACTGGAACCCCGATATCATCTCGCACCGCAAGGATGGTACAAAATTCCGTAACCGCACATTTGAATTACGTGTAGGCTTAATTTACCGCCCACGCAAAAAAAGTATTGACGATTGCAACGCGCCACGATATAATGGCCCGGCTTATTAATTAAACTGAGTAGTAATTTTTAGAAATTATGGTAATGACAAAAGACGTTTTATTTTCTTTAACCAAAGGGGCCTTTGCGCCGCAGGAAGAAATGTTGGAAGTAGCGCGCAAAAAAGGAAAACTTTACATAGGCATCCCTAAAGAAATTGCCTTCCAGGAAAACCGGGTGGCGCTAGTGCCTGATGCTGTTGCCCTGTTAGTTAATAACGGTCACCGCATTGTTATAGAGACAGGTGCGGGTAAAACTGCCAACTTTGAAGACAGCGATTACAGCGAAGCCGGTGCAGAAATAGTACTCTCGCCCAGCGACGTTTATAAAGCAGATGTGATCTTTAAAATTGCACCGCCAACTATTGAAGAAATTGAAATGATGCAACCTAAACAAACGTTGTTTAGTGCTTTGCAATTAACTGTGCAACCACAGGATTTTTTAAAGAAACTCATCTCCAAAAAACTAAATTGTGTAGCCTTTGATCTTATTATTGATGAGGCCGGCATCTTTCCTGTTATCCGCGCCATGGGCGAAATTGCAGGCGGTGCCAGTATTTTAATTGCAGCAGAATTATTAAGCAACGTTAACAACGGTGTTGGCGCCATATTAGGTGGCATTAGTGGCATCTCGCCTACCGAAGTTATTATTATTGGTGCAGGTACTGTTGGCGAATTTGCAGCCCGTGCCGCAATTGGTTTGGGTGCATCTGTAAAAGTATTTGATAACAGCACCTCGCGTTTACGCCGTTTGCAAAACCAATTGGGCAGCCGTGTATTTACCTCGGTAATTGTACCAAAGGTGTTAGAAAAACATTTAAAAACAGCCGACGTTGCCATTGGCGCCCTGCGCGCT
Organism: Bacteroidota bacterium; assembly: GCA_030681615.1. Lineage (GTDB taxonomy): Bacteria > Bacteroidota > Bacteroidia > B-17B0 > Aurantibacillaceae > Aurantibacillus. The sequence continues at coordinate 29,299 of JAUXSA010000178.1, read as the reverse complement.
ACACGTGGCCGCACGCCTTGTGTGGTGACTGAGAATATGGTGGGCGAAATGAAGACCGGCTCTGTAATTATTGATGTAAGTATTGACCAGGGTGGTGTGTTTGAAACCTCGCATGTTACCAACCATACCAAACCGGTGTTTAGAAAACACGGCGTTATACATTATTGCGTGCCCAACATTAACAGCCGCGTGGCGCGTACCGCCTCTTACGCATTAAGCAATATCTTCTCTCAAATTATTTTAAACATGGGCGACGAAGGTGGCTTTGACAGCATTGTGCGTAAAGACCCGGGCCTGCGCAATGGCGTGTATATTTATAATGGTATTTTAACCAACCAGTTTTTAGGCGAAGCCTTTAACCTGCCATTTAAAGATATTAATTTGCTGATGGCGGCGATTTAATTATGTAGTAAACTTTTTTAAACTTTCAAAAATAAAATCTGTTGCCGGTGGAGATCCTCGTTCTACATGGCCATCTATCCATTCTAAAATATGAGGGTTGTTTAATAATCTTGTAAATTCTTTTCGCAAATAATTCTTAAGACCTTCTTCTGCATTATTTATTTCATCCCATATTGTTTGTCTGTTCTCTAAAACATAAATTATATCTTCAAAATCCGAACTGGTTCTTCCATCATTCTTGCCACGCCCTTTAAACGCTTCTAATTTTGTTGCTAAAAAATAAGGAGCACTTAGTATTTTTATTGTAAAGTTTTTTTCTAGTTCATAATTAATTGCTTTTTCAAAACCTTTGGGATACCATATATTTTTAAAACCAATGGACGCATCATCTGTTGGCATTATATCTACAATAATTCCTTGTATTTGGTAACGACAAATAACTCCCGATTCTATATCAGGAGAAAAACCTATAGACCTGAGTTTTGCCTCCAGTTCTGTTCTGTCAACATAATTCACTATTTCAATGATCACGTCTACATCATCTGTTGGCCTTACTTCAAGTACCGGTCTATCGGGATATAAGGATATGGTAGCACCCCCAACAAAAACTACTTTTTCGTTAAGCTCCTTTAAAGCTTTTGCAACTGCTTTTATTCTTACTGTATTAGTGTGATGGTTCATTCAAAATATTCTTTTTTAATTCGCTTACAGCGTATTTAATTTCTCTTACTTTTCCTACACGTAAAATATCAACCAGAGCCAGTAATTTATAAAACAATTTATCTTCTTTAGCGGCAAGGGTTTGCTTTGCATAAAAAGGTTCTATCGCCAACCCCATTACATCGCCCCTATTATCCGGCCAAACATAATTCATTTCGCTTATAAATACTTTTTTTATTAAAGGGTGAGAATGTGCTGTAGGCAAACCTCTTAAAAAAGAACCGGGCTGTTGCGGAAAAACATAACGCAAACCATGTTCTAAAAACTCCATCAGGTTTTGCCGGTTAATTTTCTTTTTATTAAAATCTATTAAACCTGCTTGCTGACTCCTGTTTAAAGACTCCGAAATTTCGGAGATACTTATAGATAATGCTTGTGAAAGCGGCACTAATTTCCATGCCGGTTCATTCACCGAAACGATCTTTAACAAAATAGCTATATCCTGTGGCCGCATACCATTATGCTTTCTCATAGTACAAATATACAACTTATTTCTCATTTCGCAAATCGCGAAATGAGAAATTAAACTAAATACCTTATTTTTTATGACACAGCGTGTAAATGGTTTAATAGCATTTGTGTTAAGGTACAGAGCTTGCCGAAGTTGCGGGCCTGCGCAACGGCGTGTATATTTACAATGGTATTTTAACCAACCAGTTTTTAGGCGAAGCCTTTAACCTGCCGTTTAAAGATATTTTGCGCTTTAGCAAAATGAGGTTCACATTACTTATTTAGGCCAGCTTGTGTGAAGCCAACGCACATGCCGGCTCAATGCTTTGCATTGCCCTTCTTTCGCGACGTAGAACAGCGAAAGAAAAACCGCCGCCTCGCTAAGCACTTTTCTGTAGGCCCAATCAACTAAACGCCTAGCTTAGCTCGCATCTATCTCTGCAAAAGATCAAGATCGAAAACTCAAACATCTAACCGCAAAGCTACATCCGTAAAGCCGTCCGCGTAAGCACACATGGTGTCCCCCTTTGGAGGGGGTGGCCGGAGGCCGGGGGAGGATTTGGCCTTCCACATTTCTTTTAACCTTCCCTCAATAAAGTACCTACCTCCAGCAGTAGGTCTGCTTCTGTAATCTTTTTTATTTTACTCATTGTGGCTATCTTTTCACCAAATAGGTAAAATTACCTATATCCTTTGTCGTTTATTTTGCTTTATTTTACTTCATATTAAAACTTATGATTACAATTAATAAAAGTATCAAACTTGTTAATCTAACAGTAAATGTGGAAAATCCTCGTTTCGAACAAGTAAGCAATCAAAGAGAAGCTATCAATATAATGATTGAAAAGCAACCCGAAAAAATAATTAATCTAGCTAAAGACATTATCGAGTCTAAAATGTTGAACCCAGGTGAGCTCATTTATGTTGCGCCAATACCAAAAGAGAAAACCAAATTCAATGTTCTTGAAGGTAATCGTCGAATTACATCTTTAAAACTTCTTTCAAATCTTGAGGGATTCGTAGAAAAAGATACGCCTTTTTGGAAAAAATTTAAACCACTAAGTGATTTGTATAAAAAGAATCCCATAACAGAAATAAATTGTGTTATATTTAATAATCCTGATGATGCAAATAAATGGATTGAATTACGCCACACAGGTGAAAACGAAGGTGTAGGTATTGTACGTTGGGAAACACAGGAGAAAGAAAGGTTTGAAGAGAAAGTCAAAGGAACTTCTTCATTAGCGTTACAGGTGTTGGATTTTCTTAAAAACGAAAAGTCTGTTTCACCAGACGTTAAAGCAAAACTTAAAAAAGTTCCATCAACGAATTTAATAAGAATTATCACAGATAAAAATGTTCAAAAGGCCTTCGACTATTCAATTAAGAACAAACATATTCAAACCCAATTGCCAGCGAAAGAAATAGCCAAACCTTTTAGTAAAATGGTTCTTGATTTAGCAGATAAAAAAATAAAGGTAAGTGACATTTATACCGAATCAGACCGAGAAAACTATCTATTAAAAAATTTTTCAAAATCAGATATACCAAATAAAGATAAGAAAACTGCATCTATTTGGGAATTGACAAATCCAGCAATTACTAAAGATGATGGGAAACAATCACCAAAATATAAGGTTGCGTCAAAAATTTTACCGCTTTCAACCGATAGAGATACGTTAATACCAAAAAGATTTTTGATTAAAATTTCTGATAATAAAAGCAATAAAATATATAAAGAACTAAGACTAATAGATGTTGATTTTTGTGAAAATGCAGCAGCTGTACTTTTCAGAGTGTTTATAGAATTGAGTATTGATGCTTTTATTAGTTTCAAAAAAATTCAAGGTGTGAAAAAAATGTCTCCTCTCAAAGAAAAAGCGGAAAAAGTTATTCATTTTATGGAATCTACTATGCAAATTAATGATCATATCTTAACTAGAATAAGAACAGATATTAATAACAAAAATAGTGTTTTGTCAATTGAAACTTTTAACGCCTACGTACATAATAAACACTTTACCGCAATTCCAAAAGATCTTAAAACTCAATGGGATGATATAGAAAAGCTAATTGAAACAATTTGGAATAATATTAAATAAATTTCATGGAACATTACTCTCCCTTACGATACCCTGGCGGTAAAGGAAAAATTGCAAATTTTATCAAATCGATTTTTGAGAAAAATTTATTAAATGATGGATGTTACGTGGAGCCATATGCTGGCGGTGCATCCGTAGCACTATCCTTGCTTTTTGGGGAATACGCTTCACAAATAATAATAAATGATTTTGATAAAGCAATTTTTTCTTTTTGGCATTCAGTTTTAAATAAGCCAGACGAATTGTGTAAACTGATAAATGATACCCCGGTAACAGTTGATGAATGGAGACATCAAAAGGAAATTCAAAAAAGAAAAAAAATATCGTATTTAGAGTTGGGCTTTTCTACTTTTTTCCTTAATAGAACTAATAGATCAGGAATTATAAAAGCTGGCGTAATAGGTGGTAATGATCAGAAAGGGAACTATAAAATAGATGCTCGTTTTAATAAAAAAGAACTTATATCCCGTATTGAAAGAATTGCAAAATATAGAGATCGTATTACACTTTATAATCTGGACGCTATTGAATTAATAAAGACGATTTCCAAAAATTTACCTACTCAAACGCTCATTTACTTCGACCCACCTTATTATGTAAAAGGTAAAGACTTATATGTTAATGCTTATAAGCATGATGATCATGTGTTAGTGTCAAAAATGATTAACGGTATTTCAAAACACAAATGGCTTGTTTCATATGATAATGCGCCAGAAATAAAAAAAATGTATAAAACGAATAAAAAATTTACTTATTATTTAAATTACAGCGCTGTCAACTCCACCTCAGGTAACGAAGTTATGATTTATAGTGAAAATTTATTTATTCCTAGAGAATCTCGTCCAACCCTAGTAAAATAGTTTTACCAAAGTTCGCGCGGTCCCGATAGCTATCGTGATGCAATTCGTGTCTACTTAAACAAAACTCAATATACCCATCGCTGGGTATTTAAAATCGCCCTCTTCCTTTCTATGTTTGTATCATCAAAACAAATGGTATGAAGGTTTTAGTTTTAATTTCCGCAATAATATTTATCAGTCTGCAAGGCCTTGCGCAAAAAGGCTGTAATGCTGTTTTTGTAAAACCGGTTCATGTAAAGCAAGAGGCGCCGGCAAAACAATTACAACCTGTACAAAAAAAGTTTGAGAATCGTAAAGCCGGTTTAAAAATAATAGCCAAAGCAAAAAATACAAAACAAAATGGCAACTCGGGCTTTGTTCCGGAATTGGGTTATGCTGTCAACTCTGAAGGTTTAACTGCGGAAAGAATTTCTCAATACAAAACCATTTTAAAAAATATAAACTAAGTTTCGGCCTGTTTTTACAGGCTTGCCCACTGGCACAAGGTTTGCCTCATAGATAATATTAAAAAAATATTGTTATGAGAACTCTAATTAAATTAACATTTCTTGCAGCCACAGTGCTTCTTGGCTTCACGGCTTGCAAAAAAGACAGCAGCACTGCCCCGCCCCCAACAAGCATTACGGGTAGTATTACCCCATCTTTAACCGATGGCATCACCTGGCGTGTAGGCTTTTTTAGCGATAATGGCGAAAATAAAACAAACGCTTACCAGGAGTATAAACTTACCTTCAGCAAAACAGGCAATATAACGGCCACTAATAATAACACTACTTATAGTGGTACCTGGTCAAGTAAAGGTGATGAGCGCTTAACGCTTACTATTGATTTTGTAAACCAGGGTGCTTTTTCAGATCTAAGCCACGAGTGGCTGGTTTTGCAACAAAGCGATACACAAATTAGCCTGTCAAACATTAACAAAGGCAAAACCGAAGCAGATTATTTAACCCTTCATAAAAATTTAATTAAATAAAATGAAACTTATTATACCAATAGCTGCACTTGCATTACTGTTTACCTTTACACTTTGCAAAAAAGATAATAGCACTTCTCCTACAGTAGTTGCATCTACTAATTCAAGCATCAACCATAACATTACGCAGGGCGCCTGGAAGGTAACAGAATATACCGAAGATAATACCAATAAAACAGATCATTATTTTGGTTATGAATTTCGCTTTAATAATAACGGTACTGTTGATGCGTTTAGTTTAGCCAACACCATTAGCGGTAATTGGAATACCAAGACCGATAGTGGTTATTTAAAACTGGATCTTGAATTTAGTAATAGTACCTTTTTTAAAGAGTTGAACGAAGACTGGCAGGTTATTACACAAGATGCCAATAAAATAAAATTATTGGATGTGAGTGGTAATGATGGTAAAGCAAGTTACCTTACATTTGAGCGATTGTGATGATGAAAACAGATGATACATATCAAAACGGATCTGTAACAAAAGCCCTATTATAATTATCTGTGTTATGTCCATTCAATTCAAGCCGCAAAGCTCAACAACGCATTCCGCTTTTCAATAGCGTGTAAATTCTTTTTATTGATCTTATAGCCTCTTATAAAAGGTATATTATCAACTACGTTGCCATTCAATTTTGTAACTTCAATAAAAAAGCCATTTAAATAATAAACGTAAATTATAGTTCCCTTATCAACATAATATTCTAAGAATAAAGCATCTGATATTAAAACCTCTTCTTTTTTTGCTGTGCCTAATTTAGCGTAATCGTATACTGTCATAATTGTAATTTTGTTCTACAAATGTCGGGCATTGTTACCCGCCCCGCCAGTTCAATGGGCAATTATTACTACACATGTAAGATTTTGAGATTATTTGTATGTGCTATTGTATACAATTTAAGAATCGCCCATCTGATCCTTTGCGTTTTGAAGATGCACGGGGATTGTTTATTTTTATAAAGTGCGAAACTCTCAACCTTTATTAAAGCTCATTTTAAATTCTGCCATTGCTTTAGTTTGGTTACTAAACGGTTTATTTTGCAAACTCTTTAATTTTGTACCGCGCCACCAACAAATTGTTGGCCGTATTTTGGGCGACGAACATTCTTTTATTCTTATAAAAATAATTGGCGCGTTAGAAGTTTTGATGGTCGTGTGGATCTTAAGCGGTATAAAAACACGCCTCTGTGCCATTACGCAAATACTTATTATCGGCACTATGAATATAATTGAAATTACACTGGCGCCCGACTTATTGTTGTATGGAAGAGCAAACATATTTCCGGCACTGCTTTTAATGAGCGTTATTTTTGCTAATGAGTTTTTTGTTACAAATAAAAAATAGCCGCAGATTGCACAGATGCACACAGATTTATAATTAAAGATCCAGGAGAATCAGTGAAATCTGTGGCAAAAAAATGTAATTAAAATTCGTACATTAGAATTAAATTATGTTATCCCTTAAAAACCATCCGTTTGCAGTTGAAACTTTTTTTGAAAGTTCACTCGTATTAACCTATGCAGTGCCAAAGGAGGAATTAAAACAGTTCATCCCGGAATGTTTAGAGCTGGATACCTTTAACGATACCTGGGCCTTTGTGGCCGTAGCCATGGTGCAAACAAAAGACCTGCGTCCAAAAGGTTTTCCAAAATTTATGGGCAACGATTTTTTTTTGACTGGCTACCGTATTTTTGTAAGGTATACCGATATGCGTGGCAAACGTTTAAGAGGTTTATATATTATTAAGTCAGAGACCAACAAAAACAAAATGTCGTTTTTTGGAAATATCTTTACGCATTATAATTATACTACTACAGATATTACGCTTTCTAAAAAAGAAAATATCACCCGTATTGTTTCTAAAAGATCAGGATTGGAAGTTGAAGTGAATGCCGAAAAAGAAGAAGTACAATTACCACAGCATTCGCCCTTTGCCGATTGGAAAGAAGCACGTCGCTTTGCAGGCCCGCTGCCTTTTACATTTACTTATAATAAAAACACAAAAGAAGTATTGATCATTGAAGGCGTGCGCGAAAACTGGACGCCCCGCGCGGTAGAAGTTTTAAAACACGAAGTGGGATTTATAAAAGAAAAGAATTTTAAAGGTATTGTTTTAGCAAACGCGTTTATAATTGAGAACATACCCTATTACTGGAAAAAAGGAAAAATAGAAAAATGGAAGGGATAAAAAGAAAAGCATTTCAGGGTGTAATAAATATTGTAAAGTTTAACTGGCAATTTTATGTAATAGCTATTATTACTATTGCCGGATTGCAAATTGCCGAACAATTCTTACCGCCGTCGGCCAGACTTTTTGCTGACTTTTTTATACTGTTCAGCGGGCTGGGGATATTGGTTTCACTAGCAGTATCTTTATATATTTACGATCTTTCTAATTTGTATACTTTGGATTGGTTAACCGCATCATCACCAAAACAAATAGTAAATATTAATGCAGGTTTTGATGAGACCAGTGCTTTGCTCGCGCAAAAATATCCCACTGCCAATTTACAGGTGTTTGATTTTTATGATCCCACTAAACATACTGAGGTATCTATTGAACGTGCCCGAAAAGCCTACCCACCCTACCCCGGCACACAAACCATTAGCACCAATGCTATTCCTCTAAAAGAAAATTCTACCGATATTATTTTTTTAATTTTAGCTGCGCATGAGATACGTAGTGAAGAAGAACGCATTATATTCTTTAAACAATTAAAAAACGCCCTCAGCTCAACCGGAAAAATTATTGTTGTAGAACATCAGCGCGACTTTGCAAATTTTATGGCGTACAATTTTGGGTTCTTCCATTTTCATTCAACCACCACCTGGAAAAAAGCCTTTGAGGATTCGGATCTAACCCTAGAAAAAGAATTTAAAATAACGCCTTTTATTTCTACATTCATAGTATCTAACAATGGAGCTACATCTTAAAATAATAGGGTATTTATGCATCGCACTTTCGTTTGTGCACATTGTTTTTCCAAAACAATTTAACTGGAAAAAAGAAATGCCGGCCATTAGTTTAATAAATCAACAGCTCATGTACGTGCATACTTTTTTTATTGCGTTTGTGGTTCTGTTAATGGGTTTGCTTTGTGTTTGTTGTAGTCACGACTTAGTAACTACAAAACTGGGCAATCAAATTTGTTTTGGTTTATTTTTATTCTGGGGCCTGCGCCTAATCTTCCAGTTCTTTGTTTATTCATCAAAATTATGGAAAGGCAAAACCTTTGAAACCATTATTCACATTCTTTTTTCATTGATCTGGATCTATTTTACTGCTGTTTTTTATGGCATCTATTTTAAAGTAGAATTTTAGGTTTAACCCAATTTGTATATTCCCAAAAAATTTTGTATATTTATTTATACTAGTTGTATCACATCCAAAACCGTTATTATTATGAAACATGTTTATTTATTCATTCTTTTAGTTGCTGGTGCATTTTCATCTTATTCTGTTACACGTTTTGTAACACCTGCCGGCAATGGCAGCATGAATGGTAGTAGCTGGCTAAACGCTTTTCCGTCAACATCATTACAAATTGCCATTAACTTATCCGGCAGTGGTGATGAAGTTTGGGTAGCAACAGGCATTTATTATACAACCAGCAGCGCAACGCGCAGCATTTCATTCAGCATGAAAAATAATGTAAGTATTTACGGAAGTTTTGTGGGCACCGAAACATCCATTACGCAACGTAATTTAACTGCAGGTTTAAGCAGCACCTTAAGTGGAGGAATAGGAACAGTTGGTATTGGTGATAATAGTTATCATGTTATTTCTAACTCAAATTTAAATAACACGGCTGTTATTGATGGTTTTATTATTCGCGATGGCAATGATGACAGGTCTGCAACAAGTAATGATTTTGGTTTAGGTGGTGGCATATATAATGGCGGCAGCGGAACAGGAAATGTTTGTAGTCCAACCATTCGTAACTGCGTTATTACTAATAACCAGGCTGTGTTTGGTGCAGGCATTTTTAATAACGGCTACCTTTCCGGAACATCTAACCCCATAATTTTAAATTGTGTTATTACTACAAATACGGCAACCACTGGTGGTGGCGGTATTGATAATTTTGGTGTTGCAGGAAATGCTAGTCCAATAATTACCAATTGTGTTATCTATAATAATACCGCGGCATTTCGTGCCGGTGCTATGTATTGCTGGGGAGGCAATAATGGTAATGCCAGTCCTGTAGTATTAAACACCTGTTTTGTAAATAATACTGCAGTAGATGGTGGCGCAATTGTATGCGACCGATTAAACACGAGCGCAGGAAGTTCAGGCACAGCCACACCTAATTTTAGAAATTGTATCTTCTGGGGAAACACTGCTTCCGGAACCGGGCCACAGTTTCTTATTTTAGCAAACGCTGCTTTTGTTGCTACATATACAGATATTGATATGACAGGACAAACATCACCACATATTATGTCGGGCCCGGGCACAGCAACAATTAATTCTAATCCGGGATTCTCTAGTATTGTAAATGGTGCCGGGCCAGATAATAAATGGCTAACCTATGATGATGGCTTACAATTAATTTTTCCTTCGCCCTGCATGAATTCTGGAGATAATACTTCAGTTACTTCAACTGATATACTTAATAACCCAAGAATTACATTTAGTGTAGTTGACATGGGGCCATATGAAAATATGCTCATTGTATCTCTGCAAAAAAACGCTTCAACCAATGATGATATTATTTTATATCCCAACCCAACAAAGGATCATCTTTATTTTTCAGGAATTAAAAACAATGAAGGAAAAATAAAATTAATAAATAGTTTAGGTGAAGTAGTTCTTGAAACTAATTTATCAGAACAGATCGATCTGAAAGAAATACCAAAAGGTGTGTACTTTATTATAATAGAGAATGAAGGCAAAAACCTTACAAAAAAGCTGGTATTAGCAGATTAGAGGCTTTTTTCCTCTCGCCAAAGACCCATAAATAGTAGCTTTTAGGAAATTTTATGGAATTTTCACGTTTGTTTCATCTAAATAGAAACAAGAAAACATGAAAGCTCTCTCTCAAACCAGCTCGCTCAACAAATTTTCGCAACAGTCGTTAGCATTGCTATTTACTTTTGGTGGTTTTTTTCCGGTAACGTCTATCATCTTACATTGTTTAGGCATTTTGCCTTTGCAACAATGTTTGGTTTTTTTAGTAATTCCTGTGTTATTATCCTTTATTACGTTAGGCGTAAAATTTCCTGCCATTGGTAAAACAGTTATTGCAGGTTTTGTTGCCGGCATCATTTCTGTTTTTTTATACGATCTTTCACGTGTACCTTATATACTTGCAGGTTGGTCGGATTTTATTCCAAAAATTGGCGGTTGGATAACTAATAGCGATGAAAAGAATGCTGTCTTGGGTTACACCTGGCGTTATATTGGTAACGGCGGTGGTATGGGTGTTGCTTTTTTTATTTTGATCTCACAATTAAAGAACCAAAAACAATTGATATTAAAAGGGCTTTTATATGGTCTTTTTATTTTCACAGGTTTAATGTTGACACTTTTCTTTTTTGAACAAACACAGGCTATGATGTTTAAAATAACGCCGGTTTCTTTTACCGGTAGTATTACCGGACATATTATTTATGGTACCGTGCTTGGTATTCTGGCAAAAAAATATTTTGCCACCAAAAAATAAAATTCTGAACTTTTATTTCTGTCGTCACTTTTTCCTTGATGACGGCAATGCAAAGCATTGAGCGAGGTGGCGCGTTGGCAATCAAAAAATTATTTCAGAGCCTTCCTCCTCCGCCCTCCGGGCACCTCCTCCAAAGGAGGATACTGTGTGTGCTTACGCGAACAATATTTCGGATGTAACTTTGCGGTTAGGTGTTTGGGTTTTCGATCTTGATCTTTTGCAGAGATAGCTAGCGAGCTAAGCTAGGCGGTAAGCTGGTTAGGCGCACAGAAAAGTGCTTAGCGAGGCGGCGGTTTTTCTTTCGCTGCCTCTACGTCGCGAAAGAAAAAATCTCCTTCAAAAGATCAAATGCGTTTTGGTTACTTTTGCGCGCCAAAAGTGACGTAAAAAACATAAACAGATTTCGACTAAGGAACAGCAAAGGAAAAAATTAACTCCAAAAAGTTATTTAAAGATCGTTGAGACATTCCGCTTTCCTAAAAAAACTTATCTTTGTTTTAACAGTAGTTGAAACAAATGTCAACAGTTTTTTTAGGAAAAAATAAACTCATTATTATTTACGGCGCTTCTTTAGCGCTGTTATTGTTGATCCTTAAATGGCTCGAGTACCGTTTTGTTGTAGTTAGCCATTCTTTCGAAATTTATATTGGCGGCATAGCGCTTATTTTTATGGGTCTTGGCATTTGGCTGGCTTTAAAACTGGCCAAACCAAAAGTGGAAACCGTAATTGTAGAAGTTGAAAAAGAGGTATTTATAACCTCTAATCCCGATTTTGTTTTTAACGAAACCGAACTGGAAAAACTAGGGATCAGCAAACGTGAACTGGAAGTCTTGCAGTTAATGTCGGCCGGATTAAGTAATAACGAGATAGCCGAAAAATTATTTGTCTCATTAAACACGGTTAAGACCCACTCTTCCAAACTTTTCGAAAAATTAGACGTTAAAAGAAGGACACAAGCTATTGAAAAAGCTAAACGCTTGAACCTCATACAATAAAAAAATTCATACTTTAGTGTGAAACTAAGATCAGGCACTAAAATCACCCGAAAGGATGAAGGAAAACGCATTTTGTCAGCTTACTTTTGCGGCGTATTAATTATTAAAATTTAAAAATATGAAAAAAAATGTTTTGGTCTTTGGCTCAATAGCCGGTGTTATTATTAGTGTATTTATGTTCATCAGCATGATGATGCTTAGTAAAGATCCTAATTTTGAAGGAAGCATGCTGGTGGGTTACACCGCTATGCTGGTTGCTTTCTCTTTTGTTTTTGTGGGGATTAAAAATTTTAGGGATAAGTATAACGATGGGGTAATTACTTTTGGCAAGGGCTTTAAAATTGGTCTTTTTATTTCACTTATAGCTTCTACAATGTATGTAATTACCTGGCTGATAGAGTTACACTTTTTTATTCCAAATTTTATGGAGCTCTACGCTAACCATGTTATTGATCATGCAAAAGCAAGTGGTGCAAGCGCGGCAGAATTAGATAAACAAATAGCAGAAATGGCTAGCTACAAAGAGATGTATAAAAACCCGGTATATATAATACTACTTACCTATATGGAAATTCTACCCATTGGTATCCTTGTTACACTTATCAGCGCCTTGATCTTAAAAAAGAAAGTAAAACCTCAAACAACTTAAACATGACAAAATTAGTAACAGGTATTGGTGGGATATTTTTTCGCTCGAAAGATAATAATGCCCTTGCATTATGGTATCAGGAACATTTTGGTATAAATGCCGTGCAGGACTTTAAGCCATGGCAAACAGAAGCTGGTCCAACCGTTTTTGCACCTTTTAAAAACGACACCAACTATTTTGGTAATATGAACCAACAATTTATGATCAACTTACGTGTAAGCGATCTTGATAAATTGTATGAGCAATTAAAAGCTGCCGGTGTAAAGTTAGATGAGAACAGAATGAACGAATCTTACGGCAAATTTGCCTGGGCCTATGATCCTGAAGGCAATAAAATTGAACTGTGGGAACCAACAGACGAAAAGTAAATTCACGTGATAGAACACAGATCAAACAGATCTAACCGATTTTCATTGATCAAAAAAATCTGTGCAGATCAGCTAAATCAGTGTCATCTGTGTTCTATCACCTATTTCGTTTTTGCTAAATTTTCTTTTACCCTGAATTTTACAATTTTAGTGATCAGGGCAATTGGAAGTGGCTCATCTAAAGGAAACTGAACAGAACCTTTTCCTTCTTTATATACAGAGAGTTCTTTTTTAAATTCTTTATGCCCTGTTGGTGTAGCATAAAACCCAATGTGCTTTTCATAACCTGCAAAATAAACAAGTGTCCCGTTTAATTTGTAGGCCGGCATTTTATAGCCTATGCCTTCTTCTGCCTTCGGCGCAGCTTTTTTTATTACAGCACGAATTTGTTTTAAATATTTTTGAGTTTCTTTCGGAAAGGTTTTAATATACTCATCAACGCTTTCTGGTGTTACAGTATTTGCTTTCATATGCAATTATTTATTAATAAAGATAATTGACTTAAAACAAATTTACAAAATAATGATACGACAATCTACAGAGTGATTTACGAATGCTATTTAGGTTTAACGATAGTATCGTTCTTTACCGGAGCGCGTTCATATTTATCAATAGGTTCCATGCGCTTGCCCATGCACTTATAACTGTTTAGTAAAAAGAAAACAACTGAAACCGTCCATACCGCTACTTTTCTGAATCTTGTTTTATATACAGCATTTTCAATTCTATTTACAAAGCCGGTAAATGCCGATGCTGTATTTGTGTGTCGCGAATTATAAAGCCCGCAAACTTTTTGTTCTGAATTAGTTTTGAAATAATTCTCTATTTCATCCAGACTCATTTTTGTAAAATCTATAACTTTTGTCTGACAGCTTCCACAAAATTTTCCGCCAGCAACATTTGTCATATTGCTGAAATTTTCTGAGCAGGGTTTTTCTATTTGGATCTTGTTATTCATTCTTTAATTAAAGATACAAAATGCTTTTTCATTTCCAAAAAGTCCGCCCCCCTATTTGAGCATTATAATGCCCGTTTTGGGATAAAAAATATAGATCACACATTATTTATCCCAATTCAAAAACTTTCATAACGGCTGTGACTGAGTGTTGGAGCACAATTTCACTATTTAAAATTGTGGCACTATATATGCTCATATAGTTGATCTCCCCAAAACACTATATATGCACTCAAAACAACAATGGTAAACACTACCGCCAAAACAGGAAACAATTATCCTGTTTTTATTATTAACCTTTTATATAAATCCCAATGAAAGTATTAAAATTTATTGCAATCACATTTTTATTAAGCACAACCGGTTTAGCACAAACTAAAAGCGCAAACTTTGAAAAAGAGTTTGATGACGCTGAAAAGATATTTTCAAAAGTATCAGATACTAAAAGCGAGTCGTTAACATCCACTAAAGGCGCTTATGCAGAGCTACTCCCGGTATATCTTAACCTTTATAAACAAGACCCCACTAACATGAACCTGGCGTTTAAAATTGGTGTGTGTTACCAAAGCGCCAGAAAAGATAGGTTAAAGTCTATCGCTTATTTTAACAAAGCGGTTACTTCTGTTTCTAATGATCAAAAAGGCAGTTCGTACAAAGAAAAAAAAGCACCGCTTATTGCTTATAAATATTTAGGTGATGCCTACCATTGGAATTATGAATTTGATAAAGCCATTGCAGCTTATCGCAAATACATAAACGTAATGGAACAAAACAACGCTACAGATAAAACATTACTTGCCGAGACCACCCGCAAAATGGAAATGTGTAATGTTGGTAAACGTTTAGTGGCTAGCCCGGTAAAAATAAAAATTCAAAATTTAAGTAATACGGTAAATTCGCCTTATGCAGATTATTCGGCAATTTTTTCTGCAGATCAGAATACACTTTTCTTTACCTCGCGCCGACCACAAACAACTGGTGGCGAAAAAGATAATGAAGGAAATTATATGGAAGACATTTATATGTCGTCCAGAACAAAAACAGGCTGGTCGGCAGCACATAACATTGGCGCTCCTATTAATACCGAATGGCATGAGGCTACTGTAGGTGTATCGCCTGATGCACAAACCATTCTTATTTATAAAGATGATATGGGTGATGGAAACATTTATTCTACATCGTTAGATGGAGATGTTTGGAGCAAGCCTGTTAAATTGAATGACAATATCAATACAAAAAATTGGGAACCCAGTGCTTTTATTTCCGCAGATGGAAACAGCCTGTATTTTGCAAGCAACAAGCCCGGTGGATTTGGCGGGGTCGATCTATACATGAGCAAACGCGGATCAGATGGGGATTGGGGAAAGGCTACAAATCTTGGCGCCAACATCAATACAACATATGATGAAGATGCACCTTCTATTCATCCCGATGGTGTTACATTATCCTTCAGTTCTAACGGGCATAATACTATGGGTGGTTTTGATATTTTTTCCAGCCTGCTTTCTTTTGATGGCAACTGGTCGGAGCCGGTTAATGTAGGCTACCCTATTAACACTACAGATGACGATATTTTTTACATGGTTAGTCCAAATGGTAAAACAGCTTATTTTTCTTCTTTCCGCGAAGATGGCTTAGGAGAAAAAGATAATTATATGGCTACCTTTTTAGAACGCAAAGAAACACCGTTAACATTGATACAAGGTACCGTAAATGATGAAGCAGGCATGCCGGCTAAAAAAGTAATGATCACTGTTACCGATAACGAAACAGAAGAAATTGTAGGTGTTTACAATGCGAATGCAAAAACAGGACAGTTCTTATTTATTTTAACACCCGGTAAAAATTACAATATTACTTACCAGGCAGAGAACCAATTGTTTTATTCGGAGAATATGGAGATACCAAAACAATCGAGTTACTATGAATTTAAAAGATCTGTAAAAATGCATCCAATTGTAGTTGGATCAAAAATTACGTTGAACAATATTTTCTTTGATTTTGACAAGGCAACGTTGCGTCCGCTTTCGAATGTGGAGCTTAAGAATTTAGTGTTGTTAATGAAAAGCAATCCAAATATGAAAGTAGAAATATCTGGTCATACAGATAGTAAAGGTGACGACGCTTATAACATGAAACTTTCTGACGAACGGGCACAGGCTGTAGTTAACCGCTTAACAGAAAAAGGCATTGTCTCTGCGTATATGAAAGCCAAGGGCTATGGCGAAACACAACCTGTAGCACCTAACACAAAACCAAACGGCACGGATGATCCGGAAGGAAGACAGTTGAACCGCAGGGTTGAATTAACGATCACCGAACTTTAATTAATATATTGTTTAAATAAGATAACGGTTTGCAGTTTTATATAAATTGCAGACCATTTTTTAGTTTATACAGTAATCATTCTCTTAGAAATTCTTGATATCGTCCAATTCATTTTTGTAAAAATCAATATGTTTATCGGGAAACGAAAAATCTTTGAGTAAATGTAAAATATTAAGTTGCACGAAATATCAAACCTATTACTGCATTTTGTCGATACAATTTATCTATTGTTTGTGCATACAATGTTTTATTCTTAGCATTGAGGTTAAAAATGCCTTGCGAAAATTTCGCTTCAATGCATAAAGTAATTTTTTTAAATTTTCTTGAAAGCCCTAAGCCAAGCTCAAGAGGAATGTCAAATTGTTTTGCAATATATTTATCTTTTACTATCTTATCGGGACCCAAGCCAAACGCAAAAGATGGCCCAAAAAAAGTGTAACCTCTTGCTTTTATCCCATTAGTTTGCAAAACCATGCTAATCGGTAAACACAAAGACAAATTATAAATACTAAGCGTTTCAGCACCCGTAACCTTATCATAATTAATAAAAATACCATCACCAAGTAAGGTCACCTTTGTTCTTATAGAAATAGTGTTATTGATCGTATTTTCAAAATTATATCCAAACTCCAAAGCAATATCATTTTTCTTTGATATTGATCTTAAACTATCTGCATATAATGTTTGGCTAATGTCGTTTGCTTTCATTTGAAAATTAGATGGCCCTGCCGCAAGATAGAGTCCAATCTTGTACTTTGAAAAAAAAATATCAATTTCTTTTTTTGATTCTTGTTCATCATTGGCAAAAATATCAGTAGAATCTGTGGATATTTGCGCGTGAAAAGTTAAAAAAAAGTAGGTCAACAATAAAATGAAATGAGCCTTTTTTTTCATGGAATAAATTGGATTTATTTTGAAAATTAAATGTAATTGTTATTACACCAAAATAAAAAACCCTTAGCAGTTGCCAAGGGCTTTTTGTTCCGGATAATTGATACTATTTTTAAACTGTTACTTCTACTTTTGGTGAAGCCGCTAATATTTCTGCGTTTGCAGCAGCAGCGTATTGTTCAAAATTCTTAACAAAAGATGCCGCTAAGTTTTGTGCTGTTTGGTTAAATGCTTCTTTATCTTTCCATGCATTCTTCGGTTCTAAGATCTCTGAAGGAACATTAGGACAAGTTTTAGGGAAATTTAATTTAAAATATGGGGTTGTACCATATTCTACTTTATCTAACTCGCCAGTTAAAGCTGCTGTAATTAACGAACGTGTGTAAGATAATTTAATACGGCTACCTACACCATATTTACCACCCACCCATCCGGTGTTCAATAACCAAACATTTACGTTGTTCTTTTTTAATTTCTCGCCTAACAACTCGGCATATTTTGTTGGATGTAATGGTAAAAATACTTTTCCAAAACAAGCAGAGAATGTTAATGTTGGTTCGGTAATACCCATTTCAGTTCCCGCTACTTTTGCAGTGTAGCCACTAATAAAATGGTACATAGCTTGAGCCGGCGTTAATTTAGAGATCGGAGGCAATACACCAAAAGCATCGCAGGTTAAAAAGAAAATATTTTTAGGCACATCGCCTACAGCAGGTGTAACTGCATTATCAATATAGTTTGAAGGGTAACTTACACGTGTATTCTCTGTTTTTGAAATATTTGCATAATCAACCGTTGTTGTTCCTGGATAAAAATCAATATTCTCTAATAACGAACCAAATTTAATAGCGTTAAAAATTTGCGGTTCTTTTTCGGCAGTAAGGTCAACACATTTTGCATAACAACCACCTTCAAAATTAAACACACCGGTATCACTCCATCCGTGCTCATCATCACCAATTAATTTACGATTAGGGTCGGCACTTAAAGTTGTTTTACCTGTTCCTGAAAGACCAAAGAAAATAGCAGTGTCGCCATTTTTACCAATGTTAGCAGAGCAGTGCATTGGCAACACACCTTTTTCGTGCGGAAGGATATAATTTAATACAGCAAAAATTCCTTTTTTAATTTCGCCGGTGTAACCTGTTCCACCAATTAAAATAATTTTTTTGGTGAAGTTAAGGATCGCAAAATTATGTTGACGAGTGCCATCAATTTTTGGATCTGCTTTAAAACCCGGTGCGTTAATAATTAACCAATCGTGTTTAAAGGTTTTAATTTCTTCGTTGGTTGGGCGTAAGAATAAATTATTGGCAAATAAATTATGTGCCGGAAATTCATTTACTATACGAATGTTGATTCGGTATTTAGGATCGGCACATGCATACGAATCGCGGATCCAAACTTCTTTACCAGCTAAATAAGCAAGTAAACGATTATGTAACACATCAAATTTATCGGCATCAAAACGGTTGTTCACATCTCCCCACCAAACGCTGTCTTTTGTATTTTCATCAACCACCACAAATTTATCTTTTGGCGAACGGCCGGTAAATTCTCCGGTGTCAATTGCTAACGCACCTACGTCTGTTAAAACTCCTTCTCCTCTTAATATTGTTTCTTCAACCAATTCACTTGGGTGAAGGTTCCAAAAAGCCATTTCTACATTTGAAAGACCAAGTTGCGCAACTGAGGCACCATCTGCTTTTATACCAATTTCGTTCATTATATTATAGTATTTGTTCGGGGCAAAAGTACAAAAAAAAAACGGCCTTAAAAAGACCGTTTTTCCACAATTTAAGGGGTTATTAACGTATTTTATCTTATTGATACTGAGACATATTGACCATCTTTAGCGATTTTTTTCAACTGTTCAATAAAATCCTTTTTTTCGTTTTCTTTTAATTCTGATAAAGGTAGGCAAATTCGGGTTTCACCTTCCCTGCCAATATTTTTTGAGGTAGATTTTAGGTTTTTACTCTTGATCAAAGCAGTTACTTTATCAAAAGCAGCGCCATCGATTCCCGAACCAGGACTTCCGAATGAAACTTCTACCGCGCAACTTTGATCGGTAACACCTTTATACACTGTTGGATCGGATGTTGGTGTAACAGTTCCCTGAGCACTACTTGTGTTTGTTGTTGAAGTAGATGTAGATGTAGAAGCAGTTTTTGATTTGGTTTTGCAAGATGTTAATCCTAAGAACAAAATACCACTTAAAAGAAAGATAGAGTTTTTCATATTGTATTTTTTGTATTGTAAATATGCTAATTATTGTTGATTAATAATGCTTCTTTATTAAATTTTATGCTTTTTTAATGGCTGAAATTGCCAAACATAGCCAGCCGGCAACAAAAAGAATACCGCCTATTGGCGTAACCGGCCCTAAAAATTTTAACCAGTCGGCTCCGTAAAGATTGCGGGTACACAAAAAATAAAGCGAGCCGCTAAACAAAATTATTCCCCAAAAAAATAAATGATAAGCCCAGTTTAAAAATTTACTATCGTATTTTATTTTTAATAATACTACAGCCAGCATAGCAAAAGTATGATACATATGATATTTTACACCTGTATCAAAACCAGTTAAAAGATCGGGCGTGATCAAACCTGTTTCTAATTTTCCTTTTAAAGCATGCGCGCCAAGAGCGCCAAGAGCCACAGCAATAGCTCCTAAAAAACCGATTGTTATTAATTGTTTTGGTAGATTTTTATCGTTAGTCATTATAAATAAGTCATTAGATGTTAGTCGATAGTCTTTAGTCTTGTCCTGCATCCTGCTGTCTTGTATCCTGCTTACTTTTTCTTCTTCAGCTCTTCCATTATCTGTGCGTCCGATTTTCCAACAAAGGTTAGTGCGCCTTGCGAACTTTTTGCCCAATCGCTTTTTGGGTATTCGTCAATTATTTTTTGATATAATTTTTTTGCTTCACTTTCATCATTTAAGTAAGTTGCTTCATCATACAACTGTGCCAATAAAAATAATGCTGCCGGCCTATGCTTTGATGTTGGATAATCGGCAATACATTTATCCAAAACAATTTTTGCCTGCGGTATATTATTTATAGATTGAGCTACCTGCGCTGTTTTAATTAAAAAAATGGGACAAAGAGAATCGTTAGCGCAATAAAAAGCATAATCTGTAAAAGCCTTAATGCCTTTTGTGGCAACATCTTTTTTTACTTCCAGTTCCTTTAACAAAATACTGTCCATCTTTTTCGCTTCGGCCAGTAATTTTTTACAATCCGACAGATACATTTTATTCCCGCGGATGAGCGAATCGGATTTAACAGGCGTTTGAACAGGATCTTTTTGTTCAACAACAGTAGTTTTTTGTTCGGTTCCTGAACAGGCCGTTAAAAAAAAGAAGGTTGCAATTAATAGGCCTGATATAAAATTGCTTTTCATTTTTGAGGTTATTTTTTTGGTTTATAAACGCGTGTCTTGTAATCGGCTGTTATTTTGCCTTTGGCAATATCGCTTAATTTGCCTGAGATCATTTTGCGTTTAAAAGGGCTAATGATATCTGTAAATAATTTTCCTTCAATATGATCGTACTCGTGCTGAATAACACGGGCAATAACGCCATCGTATTTTTCTTTATGCTTTACAAAATTTTCATCTAAGTATTCTATTTCAATATTTGGTAAGCGGTTAACATCCTCACGAATTTTTGGTATACTTAAACAACCTTCGTTAAATTTCCATTCGGTGCCTTCTTCTTTTAGAATGCGTGCATTGATAAATATTTTTTTAAAAGCCTTTAATTGTTTTTTTTGTTCGGGCGTAAATTCATCATCTTCATCATCATCACTTTCAGAAAAAGGTTTTGTATCTATAATAAATAAACGAACGGCTTTACCAATTTGTGGTGCAGCCAGTCCAACGCCATTGGCATTGTACATGGTATCAAACATGTTTTTAATTAACACGTCGAGGCCTTCATAATCCTTATCAATTTCCTCTCCTACTTTTCTGAGTACCGGATCGCCGTAAACTACAATTGGTAATATCATTTTTTTATTAATTTAAATGTACTTCAGTTACATCATCATTTTGAGTGTACTTAGCCCAAAATTCTTTTTCTTTTAAACGTAAAATTTCCCAGGTTGCATTTGAACCCATTGCTGCGGTGGTATTGCCACTTTCTTTAGTAAATATAACGGCTTTTTTATCACTGCTAAAAACCCAATTGCCACTTTCGCTAAATGGAATTAAAACAGAACCTATCACTAAATTATAATCAATATTATAGTTACCGTTCTTATTAATATCTAATCTATAATTATTAAAAAGATATTTTTTGGCAAAAGCAGTGCTATCGGCGCCATTGTATATAAGCTGCTGTATCTTCCATAGATTAGATAATCTTTCTGATTTTGATCTTAATGAAAAAGAAGGTCCTTCCGGATATTTTTTACAAAAAGTTACTGAAAGAACTAATGCTAAAATAAAAAAATAAGTACTTATTCGTTTCATAAAAAAATTACCTGCTATAATTTGGCGCTTCGCGGGTAACCACCACATCGTGCGGGTGACTCTCTTTTACGCCTGCTGCTGTTATACGAATAAATTTAGCTTGCTGTAAGGCGGTAATATCTTTAGCGCCACAGTAGCCCATACCGGCTCTTAAGCCACCAATTATCTGGTACATAATTTCTGCAAGACTTCCTTTGTAAGGCACCCTGCCACTAATACCTTCGGGCACCAGTTTTTTAATATCATCCTCTTCGGCCTGGAAGTAACGGTCTTTACTACCTTTTTGCATAGCTTCTAACGAACCCATTCCACGGTACGATTTAAATTTGCGACCTTCAAAAATAATTGTTTCGCCCGGACTTTCTTCTGTTCCCGCAAACATACCACCCATCATCACGGTACCGGCACCTGCAGCTAATGCTTTAACCACATCGCCTGTAAAACGCACACCACCATCTGCAATTAAAGGAACGCCAGTACCTTTTAAAGCAATGGCCACTTCTAAAATAGCAGTTAATTGTGGCACACCTACACCTGCAATAACACGCGTGGTGCAAATAGAACCAGGACCAATACCTACTTTCACAGCATCAGCACCTGCTTTTACCAATGCCAATGCAGCTTTACCAGTAGCAATATTGCCAACAATAACCTGTAAAGTTTTATATTTCTTTTTTACTTCTTTTAATTTATCAATAACACCTTTGCTGTGTCCGTGAGCAGTATCAATAATAATTGCATCCACACCGGCTTCTACCAAAGCATCCACACGCAACATAGTATCGTTAGTAACACCAACGGCTGCTGCAACACGCAAACGCCCGCGCTCATCTTTACAAGCATTAGGGCGTACTTTAATTTTGATGATGTCTTTATAAGTAATTAAACCAACCAGTTTATTTGTTTTATCAAGAATAGGGAGTTTTTCGATCTTGTGTTCCTGTAAAATTTCTTCGGCTTGTTTTAAGGTAATACCTTTTAGTGCAGTAATAACGTTCTTAAAGGTTGTCATTACATTTACTACCGGTTTTTTAAAATCTTTTTCAAAACGAAGATCGCGGTTTGTAACTATACCAAGTAACTTGCCCTCTTTATCAACTACAGGAATACCGCCAATTTTATTCTCGCTCATTATGTTTACCGCATCGCCAATGGTAGCGGTGTTAAATAAAGTAACCGGGTCCTGGATCATACCACTCTCGCTACGCTTTACTTTGCGCACCTGTGCAGCCTGATCCTCAATGCTCATATTCTTATGCAAAACACCAATACCACCTTCCTGGGCAATGGCAATTGCCAATTTGTATTCTGTAACAGTATCCATTGCAGCAGATACGATAGGGGTATTTAATTTTATATTCTTTGTAAAATAGGAGCTGATGTTAGCCTCGCGGGGTAAGATCTCAGAGTAATCAGGAACTAACAATACATCGTCGTATGTTAATCCTTCTGCCACAAACTTGTTGGTGATACTATTAATGGAAGCCATTGGGTTGAACTTTAAGGTTTTAAAATTCGGGCAAATATAGTGTTTTTTTTCGAAATATGGCTCTATAATATAAGCCTAAGGCAGAATAAGGCTAAACTTAGTGAAAAGAAAAAGCCACTAACAGATAATCTCCAAAATCTGAAAGTGGCTTAATTTTTTTTGTTATAAACTAAACAAAAACCCTATTGAAAGAACTTAAAGTAAAGATACAGTGTTTTTGAGGGGTTTTTTGGGCTTTCAAATAAGTGGTATTCTTTACTTTATAAGTGGTTTAGATTAGGATTTATTTAATTTATCCATAAAAGCATCCTTTTTACGGCGAGAGATCTCGATCTTAGTGCCATCGCTCATTACAGCATATCCGCCATCTTCTTTTAAGAACCGCACCACGTGATTCATGTTAATTAAATGGTGGTGGTGCACTCTTATAAATTCATTTTCGGGAAGTAATTCTTCATAATGTTTTAACCCTGCGCTGATCATTAATTTACGTTTGTCGGTTAAAAAGAAAGTGGTATAACTTCCATCGGCTTCGCAGCGAATGATATCTTTAATATTAACAATTTCGTAAGCATTGCCTGTAGGTAAGGTTATCTTTTGAAAACTATCATCCGATTTTTTTAATTGCTGGATCAAAAAATTAAGGTTTTCCATATTAGGGCTTGCGTTTTTCTTTTGCGCCACCTTTTCCACAGCGTTCTTTAACTCATCAATATCAATTGGTTTTAATAAATAATCACAGGCACTGTATTTTATTGCCCTAATAGCGTGCTGATCGCTGGCTGTTGCAAATATCAATTCAAATTTATGGCCCTGCACTTTTTCAAGCAGATCAAAACCACTCCCGTCGGGCATACTTATATCTAAAAATACAAGCTCAGGGTTTTCTTTTTTGATCACCTCTACCCCATCGTTCACATTTTTTGCAAGACCAACAATTTGTAATTGCGGACAATTTTTTTGGATGATGCCGGCTAACATTTCGCGGCTCTTTTGCTCATCTTCAATTATTACTGTTTTTATCATAACCTTGGTTTTAACCGATTAATGGAATAAATAATTGCACCTGTGTTCCTCTTGATTCGTTACCTTCTTTTAGATCTGTTATTGTTACACTTAATTGTGAGTTATTAATTTCGTTCAATATTTTTAACCTGTCTTCGGTAATTTTCATTCCTAAAGATTTATGTTTAACTGCGGGCATAGTGCGTTTTATTTCTGCTGCTTTTTCCCTACCAATACCATCGTCTGTAATAGTACAAATTAAAAAATTATTTTTTGCACTTAAGTGAATAATTAATTTTCCTTTTTTGGGGCTTGGGTTCAGTCCATGTAATATTGCATTTTCAACATAGGGTTGCATGAGCATGGGTGGCATAATATCATAATCTGTATCTACCGAAGGATCAATAACAACTTCATACACAAACTTTTCCTCAAAACGCATTTGCTCCAGCTCAAGATATAATTTTAGGGCTTCAAGATCTTCCTCAACGGTAACCGTAGGTTTATCTGAATTGTTTAAGATGATACGCACCAGTCGCGCAAATTTGCTAAGGTATTTTATAGCTTCATCTGATTTTGTATGAAAAATATAATGTTGAATAGAGTTTAATGAGTTAAATATAAAGTGTGGGTTCATTTGAGAACGAAGGGCCTTTAACTCTATCTTGCTCATTTCTACTTTACGATTAAACTCTAATTTTTGTTGGCGCGCAATAGAAAGAAGACGGATCCTGAATACGATAAAAATAGTGCCGCCAATAAAAACAAAAATTATTAAAATAAACCACCAGGTTAAATAAAATGGCCTATCAATTGTAAAAGAAAAAGTTGTTTCCTCTGTATCCCAAATACCTTCATTATTGCAAGACTTTACTTTAAATACATATTTACCAGGCGTTAAATTAGCATACTTACTATAGTCTTCCGAACCAGGTTCACTCCACTCTTTATCAAGACCTTCTAATTTTTTTTGATACAGAACTTTATCAGGATTAGTTAAACAAATACCGCGATAAGCAAATGCAATTGTATTATAATTGTAAGGCAAGGTACTATTATCCGCCAATAAAGTATCTTCATTAAAGATCTGTATACTTTGAATGAGCGTTGAATTTTGAACAGGGTTGCTTTTAAGATTAAATGGTTCGTGTTTTACTATGCCACTTACTGTACCAAACCACAAAGTACCATCTTTATCTTCCCAAATACCATTACCGTTACACTCAACACCGGCAAATCCTTCTTGCTTTCCATACGAGCGTATCTCAATTTTATTTTCATTAAATAATTTTTTTAAATTCAGTTTATTAATACCCTGGTTAGTACCGATCCATAAAGCGTTTTTGTTTTCTGCAAATCCGAGCGAGTAAACATATTCTGAATTTAAACCATCACTAAGTGTAACCTGTTTAAGCGAATTTGTTTTAATGTTTATTATAAACAAGCCATCCAGTGTACCCGCAAATAAATGACCATTAGTATATTTTAGCGTTAAAAAATCTTCAAAGCCCAAGTTTAATTTTGCGCTTAAAGAGATCATCGAATCGCCTGAAAGTTTATATAATCCTGCGTGCTGTGTACCAATGTAAATATTATGTTGTTCATCTTCACACAAACCATACACCTGAAATTCTGTCTTAAAATTAATTGGATAGAACTTTGATTCGGGCTTATTATTTTTCCATATTAATGATGCAACACCATTACTTCCCCCTATCCATAACGTATTATCGGATGCTAAGAACATCACTTCATGTGATGCTTTTAATTCGGGCGATACCGGAATGGTATAAAATCTTTCGTTCTTAAATTGAGCTATGTCTTCAGTAGTTCCAAATATCAAACGGCCCTCGCTATCCTGCAGGCCTGATTTTATAGAATTAGTGTTTAAACCATTACTTATACCATAACGTTTAAAATAACCCTGCGAATATTTATAGACGCCATTGTTTTCTGATGTCATCCAAAGATCTTCTTTACTATCACGGAAGATCTGAAAAATAAAAGCATTACCCGGCCCATTTATTTTATCAAAGGTTGAGAACGAATTATCTTTAAAACGGAACAGGCCGCTATGGCTGCCTATCCAGATATTGTCTTCTCTATCTTGCACCAGGCAACGCACTAAGTTTGAATTGTTATCCGAGCCAATGTTGTAATAGCTAAACTGAAAACCATCAAATCTTAATAGACCATTTTGAGAGCCTACCCAAATAAAATTGTTATTCTGATTTAATACACTTGTAATGTTCTCATCTATTAAACCATTCTCAATAAAATAATTTGTTATTTTTTTTGTGTCCAGATCATAAATGCTTAAACCTTTAGCGGTACCAATTATTAATTTATTTTTTTGCTGGGTAATACAATTTACCTGATTAGATGACAGACCATTTAAGTTAGTAACAAGTTCGAATTTATTGTGGCCATACAATACCAAACCATTATCTGTACCAATAAATAAAAAACTTGAATCGGATTTGTAAATGCAATTGATCTTGTAGCTTTCTAATTGCTTAACAGCTTTGATCTTACCATTACTAAAAATAAAAAGACCTTTTTTTGTGCCCAGATACATAGAATGGTGATAACCGTTGCACAATGCAGTGATATATGGATTTAAAAGTCCGTTCTCTTTTTTATAATTGTAGATCTTAGTATTTTTTATAATGCTTAAACCTTTATTGGTACCTACAAAAACAGCGCCTGTTTCATCTTCGGCAATTGCATTTACATTATGATCTATTAAACCTTTTTTTGGATTAATTACCAAAAAACTTTTACCATCAAAACGGCACAAGCCGCCATAGCCGCCGCTCCACAAATAACCATTCTTTTGTTGGAACATGCAGGAAACCTGCACAAAAGGTAAACCACTCTCAACACTGTAATTTTTAAAGAAATATTGTTGCGCACCCACTTTGTAAAAAAAGGAGAGCAAGAGCAAAATGATTATGTAATTTATCTTTTTAATAATCTTCACTAATTTAAACTTAATTGTTTAAAAAGTAAAGTGTATTAAATAAATGGTGGCTTTGGTTTTTTAATTGGTATAAATCTTAGATTCGACCCATTATTAACCAGTTTGGTAAGCAATTAAAATTTTAACCCGCCATTCTGCGGACTGAATAGCATAAAATGTTTAAATTGCGGTTCTATAAATAAAGGCGTATTTAACTAATAATAATGAAGGAAGAGGTAATATTAGTGAACGAGCTAGATCAGCCTATTGGCGTGATGGAAAAACTGGAGGTGCACCAAAAAGGTTTACTTCACCGTGCATTTTCTGTTTTTATTTTTAATAATAAGGGTGAGCTATTACTGCAACAGCGTGCATTAAATAAATATCACAGTGCCGGCCTATGGACAAACACCTGTTGCTCGCACCCACGGCCCGAAGAGGATACTCTTGTGGCAGCGAAGCGCAGACTTATAGAAGAAATGGGAATTGAAACACATCTCACGCACAAAACACATTTTATATACAAAACAGGTTTTGAGAATGGTCTTACAGAACATGAATTTGATCATATTTATTTTGGGAACTATTCGCAAATGCCTCACATCAATAAAAACGAAGTGGAGACTTTTGTTTGGATGCATCCACAAAAGATAATTGATGAAATAAGTACCCAGCCCGAAAAATTTACCTCCTGGTTTAAAATTGCCATGCAAAAATTATTCTAACCCTTTTCCCATCACCATATAAGAAAATTGCAATTATGCTGTATCATCTAGTATTATAGTAAATTGTTTTTTGTACTTTAGACGGGTAGTTTAATACAGATCAATAACATGCCTATTTTTTCAAAGGAGTTTTCTATTTTGATCATCGAAGATGATGAAAATGATTTTATTAAACTAGAAGGTTATTTAAAAGATCTGATCGTAAACCCTATTATAAAACGCTCACAAACATTCAAGCAAGCGTTAGACATCCTCAATAAAGGCATACCATTTGATGTTATTTTTTTAGACCTTACTTTGCCAGATGTAAACAGCAAACAGCTTGTGAGTGAAATATTACCTATGGCCGGCGATACACCTATTATTGTCATAACACATAACGATGTTAAGAATTCTAGCGTTAAAATGCTTTCGCTTGGCATTTCTGATTATCTTTTTAAGAATGAAATAAATCCTTCGCTACTATTAAAATCTATTGTTTACAACATTCAACAAAAAAAAATAAGTATTGAGTTACGGGAATCTGAAAAAAAATACCGCAACCTTTTTCAGGTTTGTCCTATACCCATGTGGGTATTTGATCCCGACACTTTCAGGTTCCTGCAGGTAAATGACGCTGCCACTAAACATTATGGTTATAGTAACGAAGAATTTTTATCCTTAACTATAGAAGATATCCGGCCCTATGAAGAGATAGAAAAAATGAAAGAGGCCGTTGAGATCAATAAAAAAAATACCGGCTTTTTTAGGGGTGTTTTTAATCATCGTAAAAAAAACGGCGAGATCATACAGGTAGAAATTCAAAGTAACGCTATTGATTTTAATGGTAAAAAAGCAAAGCTGATAATTGCATCGGATGTTACCGAAAAACTAAAAGCAGAAAAAGCTTTGAAACTAAGCGAGCAGCTTTTTAAAGCTTTGGTTCAGGATGGCGCCGATCTTATAGGCATTTTGGATCTTGATGGGAACTATAAATATGTAAGCCCCTCAGCAGCAACTGTTGTTGGTGTTAATGCCGATGCTCTTATAGGAAAGAACGCTTTTGATTATATACATGATGATGATAGACAAAGGGTTATTAACCAATATAATCTTTTAAAGAGAAAAAAAAGGATCCAGATCTCACCTTTTCGTTTCAGAAATATAAATAGCGATTGGATCTGGCTGGAGACCATTGCCACAAATATGCTCGATGATCCTTCGGTGCAGGGTATCGTATCTACCTCCAGGGATATAACTTTAAACATAAATTACAACCAAAAATTAAAACAAAATTTT
>JAUXSA010000170.1 GCA_030681615.1 Bacteroidota bacterium | reverse complement strand
AAACCCAAAACAAGAAACCCGGAATAAAAAATGTATGGCGAACTCATAGCTCTTTTAACTACAGTTTGCTGGAGTATTGGCATCTTTCCATTTACCGAAGCCGCTAACCGCTTTGGTACCGCCGCCCTTAACCAATACCGTTTATTTTTAGCATGGATAATTATTTCCATTCTTTTATTGATATTTTATCCATTAAATATTGCCGGGCTTTTTTCGCAACCACAACCTTATCAGTATTTATTTCTTGGTCTTTCGGGTATTATTGGTTTTAGTATCGGCGATTATTTTAGTTTCACGTCCTTTCGAATTCTTGGTCCAAAGTTGGGAAGTCTTTATACCACTATAGCTCCGGGCTCTGCTTTGTTACTGGGTTTTTTGGTGTTAAATGAAAAAATGAATTTCATTGGCGTCATCGGAATTTTAATTACCATTGCCGGTGTAATTTGGTTAACACTTTCTAAAAAAGACAAAAAAGCCTCTGAGGATGCAGGTTTTAAACGCAATAAAAAAGGGATCTTATTTGGTGTTTTAGGTGCTTTATGCCAGGGCACCGGTTTAGTATTATCAAAATTAGGTATGGATTATTATCCCGAAAAATTACCAACCCTGCACGCTGTATGGATCCGCTTATTATTTGCTTTTGGCGCTGCTTTTTTTATCTCTATCATTACCGGCCGTATGAAAGCCAATTCTTTACCAATATTTAAAAATCAAAATAATGGGTTGCCTTATATGTTCGTTGGTACTTTGTTTGGCCCGGTATTGGGAGTTTCTTTTTCCTTAATAGCCATTCAGCATTTACCGGTTGCCACAGCGCAAACTATTTTTGCTTTATTACCCATTGTAGTATTGCCAATAAATTATTTTTATTACAAAGAAAAAATAACCATCCAGGCAATTTTCGCATGTGCTATTGCCGTTTTAGGTGTTTTTGTTTTAATTTGGAGAGATTCTCTTTACCAATGGATATAGAAAAACGATTAGAGCAGGAACACAGTTTAACATTGACAAATGTTATTATAAAGTATATTGGTGACGATAAAAAACGTTTCAAAGAGTTGATGGATGTTTTTTTGAACAGTGACTACCGTATCACTCAAAGGGCTGCATGGCCTATGAGTTATGTGGCCATCGATCATCCCAAGTTAATTTATCCTTACCTGGGTAAACTTATCAAAAAATTAAATGAGCACAAAAATCATCCGGCTATCCCGCGTAATATTTTAAGATTTTTTCAGGAAATTGAAATTCCCGAAAAGCATGAAGCTACACTGGTTGATGCTTGTTTTAGACTTATCGTTTCGGCAGAAAGTCCAATTGCCGTTAAAGCCTTTGCCATTACAGTTGCTTCGCGTATCTGCAAAAAATATCCCGAGTTAAAAAATGAGTTACGATTACATTTAGAGCATATGCAAAATTATCCTATGACGGCCGCCATTAAAGTTAGGATACGAAATGCATTTAAAGAGTTATCATAATATTCCTTTTGAACGAAGGTTAATTTAATATACTTTCTAAAGTTTAATTCTTTATTTTTGCGTGACTTTAAAACATGCAATTCGAGATCACATCTGAATTTATAGATAGCATTAAAGATGCTATCGAGGAAAAGAACAATGTTTTTTTAAAGGAGCAATTAAATGAATTTTATGCTCAGGATATTGCTATTATCATCAACCAGCTTAATCTTAGCCATGCAGCATACATTTACGAATTACTGGACGACGAAATTGCCCCCAATGTTCTCTTAGAATTAGATGACGATAAACGTGAAGACCTTTTAACCACTTTTAGCAGTAAACAAATTGCCGAGCAGTTAGATAATATGCAGAGTGATGATGCTGCCGATCTTATTGCCGAACTACCCGAGAACAGGCAGGAAGAAGTACTTTCGCATATTGAGGATATTGAGCAGGCCAGTGATATTGCCGAGTTGATCAATTACGAGGATGGTACTGCGGGATCTTTAATGGCAAAAGAGTTAGTGAGCATTTATGCTTTTGAAACTGTAAATGCCTGTATTGAAGAAATAAGAAGACAGACAGATAATGTAGACGTTATGTATGCTGTTTATGTGGTTGATAATAATGAACGTTTAATTGGAATGCTTTCATTAAAGAAACTTATTATTTCTCATCCGTTGGCCAGGGTAGAGGAGATCTACGAACCAGACATTCAATTTGTAAAAACAAGTACTACCAGTGAAGAGGTGGCCGAGATCATGCAAAAATATGACCTGGTGGTATTGCCGGTTATTGATCAATTAGGAAGGTTAGTGGGCAGGATAACCATTGATGATGTGTTTGATGTTATTAGGGAAACAGCCGATGAGAATATCCAACGTATGAGTGGTATATCTGACGACGTGGATTCGAATGACCATTTATGGCGTTTATCGCGTGCCCGTATTCCATGGTTATTGGTGGGTATGTGTGGTGGTATTGTTGGATCGCGTATTATTGGAAGCTATGAAGAACAGATCAAGATCCATCCCGAAATGGCTTATTTTATTCCTTTAATTGGTGCAATGGGCGGGAATGTGGGGGTACAAAGTAGTGCTATAATCGTTCAAGGGCTTGCAAATAATACACTTTTGGGAGATAAGATCTTACCAAAACTAGCCAAAGAGTTGGGAGTTGGCGTTATTAACGGCTTAATTTGTTCTATTTTAATTTGCGGTTATTCTTTTTTAATAGAAGACTGGCAACTGGCAGCTACAGTAAGTGTGGCGTTATTTACCGTTATTTTATGCGCATCTTTTTTAGGAACCTTTGTGCCATTAACCATGAACAGGTTTAAAATAAACCCGGCACTTGCTACAGGGCCTTTTGTTACCACCCTAAACGATATTATTGGAATAACCATTTATTTTTTAATGGGAAGATTGCTTTATACCTCGTTTTAATTACTTGCAGTTATATAATATTAATTCTTCTGCGTCTTTATAGCCTAATTGTTTAGATTTATTCCAATCTTCGCAAGCCCCTTTCATATCTTCCATACGAGCTTTAATTTCGCCAGCTCGGAAATAATACATTGGATAATTGGGTTTAAGCGCTATTGCTTTTTCTATTTGTTCAAGAGCTTTATCATATTGACCAAGTTGATTGTAAGCCATTGAACAATTATTATGAAGGGTTGGCAGGCCACCATGAAAAGGTTCATTTTCTTCTAGATCAATAGCTTTTAAACAATCTTTTAATGCAGATTCAGCATTTTTACTAAAGTTTAATTGAAGCAGACCTCTTTCAATATAAGTTACAACGAAATAAGGATTTAATTCTATAGCTTTTGAAAGGTCAATAATCGCACTTGCTGTATCACCTGTTCTTGCTTTAATTGAAGCGCGCATTACCCAACTTTCAGTATTTGTTGAATCAAGACGAATAGAATTGTTTATATCAATAAGCGCATCATGATATTTTCCTATATCTCTCATAGCTCCTGCCCTAAAACTTAATGCCTGACTACATTTTGGGTCAATTTTTAAAATTTTATTTATATCCTCTATTTGTTTGTCAAGTTGATTTAGTAATAGATAATTATAAGAACGACCTGCTAATGAATATATATGATTTGGATTGAATTCTAGTGCCTTTGAATAATAATAAATTGCTTGTTTAAAAGTGGTTGTGTCAAATAATGAAATTGAAGCACCTTTTAGATAAAATTTTTCCACCTCAATATTTATAAGCCATTCCTTCGAAGGTTTACAACTGATTTTAGTAGAATCACATTTACTTTCATAAGTATAAGGTACTTTTCCCATCTTCTGGAGCTGCCACAGATCCGCACAAGCTTTATCTTGATCTCCTATTTCTAAATAACATCTCATTCTACTTCTATAATAATTTGGCTCCTCTGGATATAAAAGGATGGCTTGAGTTAGGGATTTGATAGCATTATCGTAGTTTTTTAATCTAATGTCCAGCGATGATTTTAATCTAAAAACCCAACGACCATCGCTTCTCTTTTTGTTAAATAAGGTTTGATTTACGCACTGCACAGCAGAAGAGTATCTTTCTGCGGCACCAATATAATCTTTCATGTTTTCTTTAGCAAGACCCAAAACTGCATGAGCTCTATAATTGTTAGGATGAAGTTTTATTATTTTTTCAAAATACATTATCACTCTTTTATCCTTCCCTAAGAAATCAGCAAGAATATCAGCTATTTCCTCAGAGTATCCTGAAACAGTTAAAGCTCTTTCAATATCAACTAGTGCACCTGCTGTATCACCCATAGCCATTTTAAGCTGAGCTCTATATATACAAAAACTGGAATTAGGTCTTTTTTTAAGATATAAATTAAAATTTTTGAGAGATTCAGAATAATCGTTTAAAATAAAATAAGAAAATGCGCGATTACCAATTGCTTTAATATTTGTAGAGTCTATTTGAAGTACTTTATTTGCTAAAACTAAATCCTCAGCCGCATCTGATGAACCACGTATTTGTTTTAAATAAGTTTCGACAGTGTATCTTTGCTCACGGCTTATTTTTTGACCATTAACGGCAACTGCAGCTAAAAATAAAATTATAAATGAAAATAATTTTTTGCCAGGCATTTTATTTCATTTTAACGATCTGTTTAGTGCTGGAAGCATTTCCTACATGCAATCTGACCAAATAAATTCCTGGAGCATATGACGATAATTTGATTTTTACGTTTTGTTTCCCTTCAGTTTGTTGTTCATTTAAAGTGCTTTGTATATATGCTCCAGAAAGGCTATAAATATCTATTCTAACTTTTGAAGATTCTTTTAATTCATAAGATATAGTTGTTTCATCAATAAATGGATTGGGGAAAACAAGTACTTCTAATTTTTCTAAAATAACGCCTTTGGTTTCTATTTTATCAGATTTATTTTGATTGTTTTCGTTTTCACCTGATTTTATTGGACTAAATACTTTACTCACACTCATTTTGGCATAATCAGTACATTTCATATAGCTGTCTGATGCATATCCATTGTATTGCAATCCATCCAGAGTAATTATAGTTCCATCAATTTTTATATTCATTTCACCAGATCTTAAACACCATACAACTCCTAGTTGAAAGAATTTTTCATTCATTATCTCATATTCTTCAAAAAACAGTTTATTACCTGAAACCATTCCACGAATTTTCATATCCCCATAACTGCCCCTGTATTTATCCTGAATAAATGATGTTCCGTAAACACGATTACCCTCTTGCTTTAATTTAAATACAACCTTAAATTTTACTTTAATAAAACTTCCAGTAGCGTCATATTGAATTTCTTCACCAATCCATTCGCCCTTGAGGTTAAAGCAGTTAGTATCATTAGGGTTAAATAGAGCTTTGTTATTAAACTTTTGCAGTTCTGGAATAGTTTGCTGCGCTTTTGAGTTTAAAAACAGGCAAATTAAAAGTAAGAATATGATTTTTGACCTTTCCACGAGAACGTTTAATTATACGAATATACCAATATTTAAGATGTCTGTATACCTCGGTAATCCTAGTATTCCCTGTTTTTGGGTAAAAAGCCAATATTTTAAAAATATTTTTTGATAATTTTAAATTAATCATTAGTTTTGCACTCCAATTAAATTTGGCCCGTTCGTCTAGGGGTTAGGACACGTCCCTTTCACGGATGAAACACGGGTTCGATTCCCGTACGGGCTACAACCTAGCGGTTTTAGCGAGTTGAAGCAGCAAAAGAAATTTTGCTGCTTTTATTGTTTTCGCTCGTTTCCAGTCCTTTACAAAGTTTTGCCGAACAATTGGTGTAACTGCAAAAAAGAATTTTTTGCATGTTTTCCACCTTTTGCACCCCCAAATGCACCCCAGCTTTTTAAAGCAATTGAACTCAGAACCACTCTGTAACCCTGTGGGAAAATCCAATGTTTAACCTAGTAGATACCATTCACAATGAGTAATAAAATCCAATTCTATCTAAGAACTGATAGACCGACAAAAAGCGGTTCAGTGCAAGTGTATTTGTTATTTCTGAAAAGCAGAACTCAAAAATTAAAGCACGCCACCGGTAAATTTATTTCATTAAAAGAAGAATACAGAAAACTCTCGTATGAACAGATCCTAAAAATCCCAATGTCACAAAGGCAACAACTATATTGTTGGGATTCTCAAAGCCAGCGTGCCACAAAAGGAAATAAAAACCTTGAAAGACTAAATTATTATTTTACAAGCGAAGAAAATAAAGCAAATAAGATAATACTTGAGCATGAAATAAAAGGTTCTACTCTCACACCATCCATTTTTGCCAGTAAGTTCTTTAAAGCGCAGGGTAACCCACTTTTATACCCGTATTTTTTAAATGAGATTGAAGTAGTTCGTAAGGCGACGTGGTCAACCAATACTAAAAAAGGATATAAAGCCGTAATTAATAAAGTAAACGATTTTAGAGAAAATGTTTTATTAATTGATATTGATTTTAAATTCTTAACTGATTTTAAAGAATATATGATCGCCAAAAGAGGTAACGATGATGTTACTGTTAATAAGGACTTAAAACGGCTTAGAACCCTTGTCAAAATTGCAATAAAAAATAAAGACCTATCTCAGGATGACTACCCATTTAAAGATTTTAAAATTAGTGAGGATAATCCTGAATTAACTAATAGCGATGTTTTAGAACAACACGAATTGCCCATCCTTGAAGAGATGTATGATAACTACGTTGCTCCTAAAAGACAATATCTAAGCCCTCAGGAATGGAGGGAAAGAAAGGAAGAAGGAATGCTTAGTCCTGGAGAATATGATTTACTGGAAAGGTTTTTGTTTTCGTGCTATACGGGTTTGCGATTTGAAGACGTACTACGGGTAGAAAAAAGTAAACACATTTTTGAAAAACCAGTGTACAATCACGTTACCTCTGAAACATATCTTTCAAAATATTTGCAACTAGAGCAAGGAAAAACTGAAAACCTAGTTGTTGTACCCTTAACAGGTAAAGCTCTTGCGATACTCGAAAAGAAAGGTGATAAATTATTTAATCGTATTACAAATCAGAAGGCAAACGAACATTTAGAGTCTATTCAAGAAAAGTCAGGAATTAAGAAAGAATTAACTTTCCACGTTTCCCGCCATACATACGGAACATGGCTAGCGTTAGCGGGTATACCGGAAAAAGCAAGACAATTATTAATGGGTCATAAAGATGGAAAATATACCAGACGTTATACGCACATAACAAATAATCAATTATTCTTGGAGATGGAGAAAATGGAGATTGATTTAGCCCAAAAGTTTTCTCAAAAAGGAGGGAACGTAGGTGTAGAAAATGTTCGGGAGATGTTTCCTATGATTAAAGATCTTACACCAGACTTACTGCAAAAAGTAAAAGATATAATTAAAGTACTAAGCAATGCTGCTGCTTAGGACTTTTTTTTTGTCAAAAAGCGTTGCGACAGAATTGCTTTTTGGAATTATTTATTGCGACAGAATTGCTTCAAACAAGGATATAGTGCTACAAACTTGCTACACAAATGTCACATAATTGTCAGAGTATTCAAATTAAAATATATTTATAATGGAAACGAACGAAAATGCCGCCACAGCAAAAAAAATTATCGAAAAATATCGCTTTTCTGAGCTTGCTAAACTTTCTAAGGATGAAATTCTTGATAAGTTTAAAGTGCTGTTTA
This sequence comes from Bacteroidota bacterium, assembly GCA_030681615.1. Classification (GTDB taxonomy): domain Bacteria; phylum Bacteroidota; class Bacteroidia; order B-17B0; family Aurantibacillaceae; genus Aurantibacillus. The sequence goes on along the minus strand of JAUXSA010000170.1, from coordinate 22,372 downwards.
ACGATTCAGTAGAAATGGAAGTTAGTTTTGAATTGCTTTCGATCAAATACGAAGAAGCAACAAAGAAAATTACTGCTCTGGAAATCGCTCAAAACGATAAACCCAAATATCAAGAATTTAATTCAGAATGGACTGGAATCGAAAAAGTAATTTACATTTTAAAGGAAAATGCTAAAGCATTAAAATCAGATCAAATTGAAAACGAACTTTTGTCAATACAACCATCGCTGCAATTTAAGTGGAGAGTTGCTAGAACAGCCTCTTTGAAGTACCTGACAAGAGCTGTGAATTATGGATTAATTATAAAATACAAGCCGCATAATCATTTTGTGTATTGCTTGCCGGAATGGTTTGACAGTAATAACGATCTATTAGCTGAATTTAAACAATATTTGTGCTGATTATTCGTAAGGTAGAGTGGATATTGATCGATTTACTCTTTTGTTATCTTAAATGCCTTGTAACTATTTTCCGTAAAAATTTTTAAAGTATAAATTCCCGTTAGAAGTTGAGAAACATTAATTTGTGATTTTGGATAATCGATTTTTTCTTCTCTGACTTTTTGACCGAGGCTATTTATGATTTGTACTTTAGAGCTAGTAACGTTTAGATTGTCAATTTCGATATTTAAAATCTCACTTGTAGGATTTGGAAATACTTCTATTCCAATAAAATTCTCTAAAGAATTATTTTTTAAACTATTAATAATATAACAATTATGGCTCCAGTTTATCCATGTGCCATATTCAATTGGTGTAAATGGATGAACTTTGCCAAAACAAATAAGTAATTCTCTAATACTATCATTCGCTGAATTTGGTCCGAAAAGTCCTTCGGTTAAGGCGCCAACACCTTCTTCGATCCAACGGGGATTGCCATTGTGGTTTATTTCTAATATTGTTCCGTAGTCATGTGCAACATAATAAATAACATTGTTACCTGAAATTTTATCGTAAACTAACATTGTATCACCAACAGCTTTACTGAAATTATATAAAGGTCTTTCGACAAAATTATTATCCAAAATGGATACTTTTTTAGCTAAAGTGTCTTGCCTCAAATAACAATGCCTGATAAAGGTTTGACACGTTGTAGTTCCGATTGACATTCCAAATTGAGAGTACTTATTGAAAGTCTTTCCTGCAATTAGAGTATCTTTTGTATATCTAATTTGATATTGATACCCACCAGTTGAAATTTGACGCCAATAGTAATTTGTATCAATTGGAATTTTAGCATACTGTTGTGAGTATATTTGCACGATTAAACCAAATAATATAAATGTAGTCAAATAGATTTTTCTCATCTACTTACAGTACGGTTTAGAACCCTTAGAGGTTGGGTATAAATATTAATTACCTAGCAATGACAAATTTTTTAGTAACATTCCCATATTTGTCACTATAAAAATTTAAAAAATAAATTCCATTCGGTAAAGCATTTACATCGATCGTATTATTATTCAATTGCTCTTCTCTTAATATTTGACCCAGATCGTTTAATATTATAAATTTAAATAATACTTCTTCGTTCTTTAGATCAATATTCAAAATATTATTAGCAGGATTTGGATAAATAATATCTTCTATATTAACTAAAGATTCCTCATTGATGCCGACTGCACAATTACTTTGACAGATCATTCTAACTCTATTGTTCATGCCGTCGGGAAAATAAATATTCCCTGAACCATCAATAGCTAAGTCACCATCTACTGCGGCAATTTGAGCAGATGTTGGTAATCCTCCATCACCTGAAAACCCAGCAACTCCTGTTCCTGCAAATGTTGTAATTATACCAGAACTATTTATTTTTCGTAGGCGATGGTTTAACATATCACAAAAATATATATTATTTGATGGATCTATAACCAATCCAGAAGGATGATTAATTTGCGCAAGACTTGCAGATCCCCCATCCCCAGTAAAACCAACAATACCATTACCTGCAATCGTTATTATTATTCCTGCTGAATTTACTTTCCTAATTCTTTGATTGTAAGTATCTAATACGAACATATTCCCTAAACCATCAAATTCAACATCGTGTGGTAAATTAATTTCCGCCGCAGTTGCGAGTCCGCCGTCACCGGAAAAACCTTGCGTGCCATTTCCAACAACAGTGGTAATAATACCATTTGAATTTATTTTTCTTATGCGATGATTAGCTTTATCAGCAATATAAATGTTGCCCGAAGCGTCAGTGGCTAAATTATTAGGAACATTTAATTGTGCCGATATAGCGGGACCTCCATCACCTGAAAATCCAGCAACACCCGTTCCTGCAAATGTTGTTATAATTCCTGAAGGGTCGATTTTTCTGATTTTACTGCTTCCATATTCAGCCACATAAAGGTTACCACTTGCATCTGCAACAATTCCAGTAGGATGATCAATTTGCGCTAGTGTTGCAGGGCCACCGTCGCCTGAAAATCCGGCAACTCCCGTACCTGCAAATGTTGAAATAATTCCCGAAGAATTTACTTTCCGAATACGGTTACCGTGAAATTCTGTAAAATACTTATTTCCTAAAGCATCAATCGCAACTGCTTGTACAGCGCAAGCTTGGGCTGAAGTTGCAAAACCACCGTCCCCTGAAAATCCGCAGGAACCACCTACACCCGCAATGGTTGAAATGATTTGACCATTGCTTGTATTTAAATTTGTAAATAATATAAAAATGACTGCAACTACTTTAAATAAATATTGTTTCATAATTAATTGTTTTAATAAATTTACAACTTACTTACACTTATAAAATTTGAATTTAATATCTGGTTGCTATTATCAATTAAGTGGCAATTTATATTCGGTGTTTATTTAACGATACCTCAAAAAGATTTCTAGAACGGATAGGAAGACTATTTTGCAATAACAAATCGCTTGTTGATACCTTTCATATTGAGATAATAAACACCACTTTGTAAATTCGCGGTATTTATAAAAGCTTTATTATTTTTAAATGTAATTTCTTCTTCTCTTATCAATTGACCAATCGAATTATAAATAAAAATACGGTTGAAATCAATATTGGTTTGCACGCTAAGAGCAATATTCAATTCATCACTTGCAGGATTTGGAAACAAATTGACATTATCTAAAATAGTTTCTTGTTCATTTATACCCGTAGCACTTGCGTAAACAATAACGGTGTCATATTTCACATTTCCGCAAATATCCTGCTTTACCATATAAGTTTGAGTTGTTGTTGCAACTGTAACATTAATACCTGCTGCCGTATCTATGGCTGTTGTTGTATTTGGTAAATGATACCACATACAAGCTTCATCAATACCAACATCCTGTGGTCGCCCTAAATAAACTGAATTCAATGGTATTCCCCAAACATCGGGCCCTGCAAAGGCAGGAAGATCAATATCTATTACGCTCACATCATCATATATGACCTCACTAGCTATAACAGTTGTTGTTGAATTAATCATAACGGAATTTGTAGCTGCGTCGCTTTTAAAATTACCAAGCATCATATACTTTTCGGTTCCATTGGCGACAAACGTACCTGTAATAAGAGTCCAATTTAAAGTGTCTGACAATATATTGTTTACAGGGTTTTGGATTTGGGGTGTTAAATAAGTAATCGGTGTCATACAGTAATGAATCGTATCAGTTGTGTTATCACCAAAATAAGCTCCCAAGCCATCAACACCGTAAGTTGAATTATTCGTTATATTACTATAAAATTTAACGCAATAGGTTTTTCCTGCCTGCAAAGTTCCTTTAAGCGTATTACGAGGATAGCCTCTTGCTGTTTGAGGTGTATTTGGTTTAAATAAAAGCGTTGAAGCAAACCACGCATTTCCCGTTCTTGGCCATTGATAGGTAGGCCCACTTGTTGGCACTAAATAAGGAGGAATAATTGCACTATACATTACACCAACATATTTAGTTGTATCAGTCGCTTCCCAATATTTCGCTTTCTGTGCATTGAAATATTTAGGAACTTCAAAACTGCCATTATTTACATAATTTGCGATCTGAGAATTGCTATATTTAAATAAAAGAAAAAACAAGATGAGCAAAAAGCCCATCTTGTTTTTATTTAAAAAACTATTACAATTAATCGGTAATAACCAATTTTTTAGTAATGCTTTCATTTGTGTTGTTTTTAATAGTAATTAAATAAACACCTGCTTTGGTATTTAACTCTAAGTTAGCAATAAAATTGCTTGTATTTACAGTATTCTTGTAAATTAACTTTCCAGCAATATCCATAATCGTAACGGTTAAAACTTCACTTTCTTCTTTGCTTACCAAAGTAAAATTACCTTTTGTTGGGTTAGGGAATAACTCTACATTCCAGTTATTTTTAATTGTTTCGCTAGTCGAAGCATCTATTTTTAAACGGCTGCCATTTGATAAAGCAGAATTACAATCTTCTGTATAAACTTTAACTGTTTTATATATTAAATTATATAAAGCACGGGCTTGATAAACAATTGATCCTTCAATACCAGGACAAAGTTTTGCTAAATTAATTAAAGTAGCGCTGTCAGCAGAAGCAAAATTACCATTTTTATATTTCGCATATAAATTGTAGTAGCTTTTGTAATTACCTTCTACTCCATTAGTAATGCTTATAGTATTATTAATACTTTGCGCCTGTGCTATTTGACCACTATACAAATTAGCTTCTACTTGCTTAAATTTATCAATGGTAGTATTTGCTTTAGCATTATAAAAGTTAACATAAGTGCTATTACTGTTTTTTACAGTTGGGTTAGCATCTAAGTAACGGTAGGTTGTATTTTCAGCAATATACAATTCTTCTGCACTTACATTACCTGATGAGCTAACCATGTTTGATGATCCTGTTGAGGGAGGCATCATCATCATTTGCGGAGGCGGTGGGCTACCACAATTATAAGTACCTGTTGTATTTGGCGTATTGGTTGATACAGCATAAGTTTGGAAAAAGAAAAACCCTGATGGGTTTTGTGGTGCAAAAACGCCGCTGTTTTTTACCCATAATTTTGAATTTATTGCATCGCTTGATGCATCCACATAGGTACCATAATTACTTCCAGTGTAACTGCCCCACCAACGGTTATCGCTTGGAGCGCCTGCCGCACCTTGTGTGCCAATGATACCGTTGTTTGATAAGACCATACCTCTTGCGTGGTTGGTCATGTCATTCCCTTTCCATGTGCTGCCTGAGCTGCTACTATTAAAATCGAAGCCTATATAAGATGTGCTTAACGAATTACACGTAACACCACTTACGGGACTTGCTCCAACATAAACTAATGTTACAAGTGTATTTGTAATATTAACACCCGTTAATTTATTGTTTGCTATAGTTGTTGCTGCGGAAGCATTTGCATTTGCGCTTATGCCCCTTTGCGTAGCATTAAGCGTTGCATCATTTAATAAAGTAATAGTGTTGGTTTGAACAATACTGGCGTATGCAAAAGCATCTACATACACACCTCTCCAGGCTCTATTTATCTCATTGTTCGCAACACGTAAGCCTAAACCTGCAATATTATGCCAACCTGCACTTGAAGATGACCCTAAATACACAGCATTATTTAAAAATGCGGATCCTATTGCAGTTCCATTAGTTAACTGAGCGCCAAAATAATTATAGTCAATTAATATATTATTTGCTAAAATCCCACTATAAGTTGAAGCACCGTATGTGTAGGTTCCCGGAGCAACTGTAATAGCAATTGGATTATTAATATTATTAAAGTTATTATAGCGTATATCATGCTCAAAACGGTTAGTTGCATTTGTAATACCATACGATCCCCATGTTAATAATGGGTTTGTTGCAGAAGCTGTTGTTTGCGTACTTCTGAAAGTTGCATAATTACAATTCAAACGATACACATTATTAGCTTCAACTGCACGGTAGCAATCCCAAAAACGGTTACCTAAACTATAACTCGTGCTGTTTGTACCAACAGCTGTCATATTAACACGGGCGTTTAAGTTTGTGTTGATCGTACTTCTTATTGCTGTACCTCCATCATAATAACAACGAGGGCAAAAATAAATACGTTGAGCATTTTGGAAAACGTTATTAATACTGCTAATGTTTGAGTTGGTAGCATCAATGCCCCACATTAAATTATCAAACAAATTAAAATCACTTGCACTAGTTGAAACACCTCCAAGATCAACACCATAGTAGTTACTTCCCGAAGTGATACCGCTATTAATAACCTGAACACCAATACGTGATGTTTGATTGGCGTAAGGTGGTTTTAAATAAACCACACCTGCGCTTTGCAGTGTGTAAGGTGCAGCAAGACCTGTAGTAGGGTTTGTTGCACTTCTTAAACCGGGACTTACCGTTGAAGTAGTTGGCCAGCTCGTTGGGGTAAAAGTAAATTGACGGCTGCTGAATACACATTCTTTCATATAAACCGGATTGCTAGCAAAATTGCGTTGGTAATTGTCAACTTTAACAGCAATATAATTCTTGTTGAAAGTTGTAGTTACGAACGAAGCGATTGTTGTAAGAGTGCTGGTGATATGATTACTAATATCAACTGCCGTAATTGCATCTTCAATTAAAATATGGTTGCCGCTCCCCCCTGATACAATAGTGTTAACTGCACCACCGTCCTGAACAACGATACCTTGCCACATACTTGCGCCACATGCGTAAAGATGAGAGCCACGCAGTTGAAGTGTTGATCCTGGACTAACAATTAATTTTACATTAGGTGCAAACAAAAATTCTGAATTTGATAAGGTAACAGATATACCCGTAGGAATAGTTACATCATTTTGAAAAACAAGTGGAGTACCATAAGTTAAGCCTACTAGTGTTGTTGTGGGAAATGCTATACCATTAAAATTAGGGTTAGTCGAAGTACAACAAGCGGACTGAACGGCTACTGCCAGAGTGTTTGTTATAATACAACCTCCTGATAAAGCCGTAGCAGTATAAATGGTAGTTGCAGATGGTGTTACTGTTTGCACAGCTCCATTTAATGCGCCTGGATTCCATGTATAACTTAAACCTGCTGTTCCAGATGCAGTTAATGTAGAATTAGATTGTCCTTGATTAGTACAAATTAGACTGTGCGAAGCACTAACCGAAAAAGATCCCGGAGGTATGATTACTGTAACTTGTACAGTTTTAGTTGAAGTACAACCATTAGCTGCGGTTCCCGTAACTGTATAAATAGTAGTGGTTGTTGGTGTAACAGCTACTGATGCGCCAATTAAACTTCCCGGCATCCATGTAAAGTTTGCCGGAGCAACACTTGCGCTTGCACTTAAAACTGTACTAAAAGTTGGGCAAATTGTAACACTTGGGCTTGTCGTTATCACTTGTGGGGTAACGGTAATAGTAATTGTTGTGCTTGCAGTACTAGTAGCACTGCATCCTGAAACTGACCCCAACAATGTGTAAGTGGTAGTTACAGTTGGTGTAACATTCACAGAACTACCCGTAAGATTTCCAGGCATCCATGTAAAAGTTGTGCTGCCATTATTGCTAGTAGCTGTTAAATTAACTTGACCGCCTGAACAGGTTATTGGGAAATTGGCGTTGGCACTTACCGTTAATGTTGGTACAAGTGATACATTGTCTATGTATAAATAACTGAAATTTGTTACATAAGACGTTGTAGGAGCGGTTGAAAAGTTAGAGCAATCAAATGTACTTTGTGATATGGCGATCATAGGCGAACCATTTGGCCTTCCAATTATCAAATGATCCTCGCCTCCTGATGCTGTAAAAGTCAAAACAACTTTTTTCCAAACAATGTTTGAATTTAAAGTTGTAGTATTTGTTTCTATAGCATTAGGAGTAAGCGATATCGTAGTATAATTTGAGATGCTTAAAGGTCCTGATGTCAAATAAATTCCTAATTGACTGTTTCCAAATTGTGCCTGATTAATATCACCTGCACGTACCCACATAGAACAAGTATAAGGCACTCCGCCTGTTAAAGTGTTAGTCAATTGTGTTTGAAGATATTCTGTATAATCATCTGTTGGCGATTCCCCCCAAATTATACCTGCGTAACTATTTCCGTTTTGAGGTGATTGATTCCCAAAAACATTGCACGGTGATTGTGCCCAACCAGTAAAAGGAAAACTCGTAGAAAATAGATCAGCAGTTCCATCTGTCGGACTATTCCAGTTATTAGCGTAGCCATAGTAGATCCCACTAATGCTTGGAAATGGTGGTAAACTTTGACACTCAAAACTACCGTTGCAAACCATGTTACAAGCATTAGTTGTGGTGCAACTTGGAGCGCAAGTCAAAGCATTAGTTGTGCGTGATGAGTAACGAGTGTTGGTTATACTGATCCTGTTCACAAGATAACTTGGCGTAAAGTTTCTCAACTCTATAAGATAAACTGTACCTGTACTGACACTTGGCAGATCAACGTAGAAGGTATCCCCTAAAGTTGAAACTATACTTGTAATTTCACTAGTAGGTAAGCTACCGCAGTTATTAGTATAACATTTGAATTGACATTTAGCTTTTACTGAATTACTATTTTTAATGAAAAATTTAATGCCATGCTCTGTGTTGGTGGCAGTAAATTTATAATAGGTTAGGTTAAGATTTGTAGAATCGACTGCTGTAAAACCAGTGTTTGCCGTAAGCGTAATTGCCGAGCCGCACGTTTGCGCTTTCATTCCCATATAACCGACTAAGGCTATTAGGAACAGCAAGATCTTTTTACTAAGATTTATTTTTTTCATATTTTGCATTTTAATTTATTAAAAATTTATTTGAGTTATTCGGGTTTTATAACCCACCATGATAATTTCTTATCCACTAATATTTATCTATCCATCCATAATAAAAAAGTTTTAAATGGGTTAATAATTTAGAACTGTTTATTTGGAGATTATAATTTTGTGCGGTCTTAAACATAGATTCAATTATTTTTTTGCTATTAATTGTTCTTTACAACGGTTTGCAATTTCAAATTCAACAATTACATTAAATATTTTTTCTTTCTCAAAATCTTCCTCTTTATATTTTTCAAAGATCTGGTTCAAATACAAAAGGTCTAGTTTAAACAGGATTTTTTTTAATGCTTCATTTAATTCTAAAGTGCCAATTGGACGGTGCAGGTAATGTTGTCCACCGTTATTTCTTGCTAATTCAATAATGCTAAATAAAAAGTTCAATATAACCCATTGTTTAAATTTCCTGTTATCCCATCTTAATTTTGCATTAATTCTATCAATATGTTTTTTTTGGTTATAAAACATAAAGGAATCGAAAAGATTAATTTCAAAATTGTTTTTACTATGAACATCAATTATGTATAGATCATCCTCATTTAAGGTGCAACTATGGTTTTTAATCCACTCTGGCCAAAATGGTTTATATACTTGCATAAGATCTTGTAAATCATTTATCATTTTTTTTATTCTCATTTTAATCTTTAAAATATACTTATAACGATGTTTTATCCGTTATAATAATTTTGAATGTTGTAAAAGTAGCCAGGCTAAAAACAAAAACACCCACCCGTTTGGGTAGTTTTTTGAATTAAAAATTATTTATACTTTCGGTAACTCTGGATTGCTTAGTTTTTAAGCAAAACAACATAAATTAAAACCACACTATAATGGGAAAAATTAAAATAATGGTAGCAGAAGATCATCCTATTTTTAGGAAGGGATTGGTTGAGGCTCTAACAACAGAAACTATTGAAGTTATAGGTGAAGCGGAAAATGGGCAGGTGTTACTTGATTTGGTGAGCATAAGCATTCCTGATATTGTAGTATTAGATTTAAGGATGCCTATATTAGATGGGCAAGAGGTACTTAAAATTTTTGCTAAGGATTATCCCAGTATAAGAACAATAGTATATAGTAATGATTATACTCCATATTTGGCAGCAGGCACAATTATTAATGGTGCTGCCGCATACTTAATAAAAAATGCTGATTCGCCAGAATTAATAAAAGCAATTGAAGGTACTTATGTTGATGGATATTACTTCAATCATCTCATATCAAAAGAAATTTTGGAACAATTGAGGGATGATAAAAAGAAACTTTATTATTTGATTGAAAACGAAAGGTTTTCAGAAAAGGAGATAGAAATAATCAAACTTTTATGTGAAGGTTTGTCGGTGGCACAAATTGCTGATAAACTAAATATTAGCGAAAACACGGTAAAACATCATAAAAAAAACTTATTTACTAAAACCGGCACAAATTCAATTGTGGAACTAATTATGTTTGCTTTAAGGCAAGGAATAATAGATTAAAAATTAGGTGTAAATACGTATAAAATACACTACACTTTTATTTAGTATTTTTATATATAAATATATGCACTATATACTACCCGATGTTTCTCTTAAAAGTTGTTTTCTTTATTGTTTTTATAGTTTATATTTAGGCTATAATCTAAACTCAACTATTATGTTTACAGGAAATGAAGATCAACGAATTACGCTGGCTGATGGAGGCCAAATGACGAGAAATTACAGAAACGCCAGTGGTGGTGGTGGAGTATTAATTTTGGGACATTACTTTGGTAAAAAAATCTTAACCGATATTTTAGCACAGGAGAATTGTGTTGGAATAAGAACCTATTACGCCCTTTCAGAATCTGGTGAGAAAGAACTTGTGATTGTAGGAGTTGACAAAGAAGAAAATGACCTGGTTCAAGGAATAATTGGTGACAGGACTTACAGATGTCCACCTCACTGTGGTGATGGCAATGCTTTAAATAGTTGATGACACAGGAAGAACAATACGCCATCCTCGAAAAATTTTCGGATTATAGTGTTTATGTTCCCGCCTTGTTATGTATTTACAAAGTTAAAGCCCTTAACAAATCGTTATGGGCTTTATTTGTTTATCTCTTAGCTTGTTTGATTTCAGATCGGGTCAGTCTACTTTTCATTGAAAATGAAAGAGTTTTAAATATTGTTTCTAATAGCTTCACGATTTTTGAATCCAGTTTAATTTGTTTTATTTACTTTTCTGATTTTTCTAATAAAAAAATAAGGTTGGGGATTATCTTAACCTACCTTACCTTAATTATTCTTTCGTTTATAGTTTTTGTAATTCAAAAAAAATATGACAAAGTTGATACGATTATAAGTCCTATTGGATCAGCAATTATCACAGTCTTGGCAGGCAGTTATTTAATAACCTTCTTGCTTGATCCTAATATTTTGAAACTTTATAAGCATTATTTTTACTGGGTTAATTTTGCTTTTCTCTTATATTTTTCCGTTGCCGCCTTATTATTCCTTAGCAATAATTTTTTAAACACTTGTAAGCCATCAACCTTATATTTGGTTTGGGGAATACATTTAATATTAAATGTGATAAAAAATTTGTTATTTGCAGTTGGTATATGGATGAAAAAGAACATACAATAATATTAGTTGCTGCGTGTATTGGTATTGCATTTTTTGTAATGCTTCTTTACGTTATTACTACAATTTATAAGAACAGAAACTTAAAAATTGAAAATAAACTTCGTCTTTTGGAAAAAGAAAAGCAAATTGAATTGTTAACTGCAATTTCAAAAGCCGAGGAAAATCAAAAAATTGAAATTGCCGGGCAATTGCATGACGAGATCATACCCATTATTGCTCTGGCAACAAGTAATTTAAATACTCGAATCACAGAGTTTGAAAAGCAAGGTCTTGACCTTCAAAGTATGAGAAGTGAGACTAAATCTTTTTCAATCCTTCAAGAGAGTATCAGGGGGATAATACATAAAATTGTTCCGATGCTTTTTACATCTTTTGGTTTATTAAAAGCAGTCGAACTTTCAGTAAAGCAAATGAATGATAATGCCGATAATCCCGGAGTAGCGGAATTTCATAACAATACAATATTTTCCGGTGAGCTGCCATTTTCAACTAACGACCAATTGACCATTTTCAAGATTTGCCGAGAGGTCCTTAATAATTTGGCAAAGCATTCAGAATATGCTTATTTAAAAGTTTCTTTGGAAGAAGTAAAAGAAAATTTTATCTTGTTATTCTTACACGATGGCAAAGGTGTCACAGACGAAGAAATTAAATTATTTGAAGAATCAAGTACGGGCATGGGTTTAAAACTATTAAAAAGCAGACTGATTTTATTAAATGCTGATTTAATTTATTCAAAAGATAATGACGTATCGAGCGTTAGATTGGTAGTGCCAATAAATAAATGAAAAAGGAAATAACAATAGGAATTGCTGAGGATCATCCGCTATTAAGGGTTGGTTTAGTTTCATCATTAAAACAGCATAAAAACATTAATATTCTATTTGATGTTGGTAATGGAAAGGAATTATTGAATAAATTGAAAACTTTAAGACCTGAGATAATACTTTTGGATATTGAAATGCCCGTTATGCGCGCACAGGACGTTATGCAAAGAATTAGTGTGAAATATCCTAAAATTAAAATCATTATTATAAGTGCTTTTTTTCAAAAGGATTATATAATCGAATGTTTTAAATTATGCGCAAAAGCATTTTTACCTAAAGGTGACGAAGTGGAAAAAGTAGTTGAAGTAATTAACATAGTCCATGAAAAGGGAATATATACAGGTACAGAAGTATCAAAAATATTAACTGAAGAGTTACAAAATAGCAATAAAAAGCCATCCAATCTTCGTCTAACAAGCAAGGAACTGGATGTTTTAAATTCAATTTGTAATGGAAATACACGGAAGAAAACAGCAGAAGCATTAGAAGTTACATTAGATACTATAAATTTTCACATGAGTAATATCATGCGCAAAACAAATACAGATAATGTTCAGAGCTTAATCAAGTATGCAATTGAAAACAAATTGCATAATTCCAATTGATTATTAATCACTATCGAGTAGTGTTATTTGAGGATATTCTACTTCTAATTTTACTTCCGGTATATTAAATACTTCCGGTGTCTTAGGATTTATTTTAGTAACCGTGTGCGCCTGCATTAAACTTTCGTCTAAAGGTTTCATTAAGGCTTTAATTTGTTCATCTGTCAAATGTGGTTGAATCCAATTGAACATTTCCGCCTTAGTATATATTACGGGCATACGCTGTTTTACATTGTGTATTTTCGCCATTAATGGATTAGCTGTAGTTGTAACCATAGAACATGTTTCACGAACTTCGCCAGTATTTTTATCGTTCCAAGTTTCGTATATCCCTGCGCAAGCGAATGCCTTTTGATCTTTTAAGCTTATAAAATAAGGGTACTTTTCTTTTTTGCCAATTTCACGCCATTCGTAAAATCCATTTAAAAAAATTAAGCATCTTTTTTTACGAATTACGTTCCTGTACGAAGCTGTGTCAAAAATATCTTCTGACTTTGCATTTAGACAACTTTTGCGAAGCATGTCAGCGTGAGATTTATCTTTCGCCCAAGATGCTACCAATCCCCAATTGCTTTTAGAAATTTTAGTTGGATCTTCCATTTTTAATACGGGCAGTGGTTTATGGTCGTAACCATTCATGTAATTAAAATATTCATCCCATTCATCGGTACGAATAGCGTAATCTAAAAGTTCGTCTAATTCAGTTTGGTTCGGTATAGAGGAGTGATAGCACATAAAGCAAAAATAGTAAGTAATTCGCAATTTAATTGCTACAAATTATGGCAACCAATATAATTATATGTTTTTAACTTTACAATAAACTAATAACCTTTGCTATGATTACTAAGGATAACTTTGAAAAAGCTAAAGCGGCTTATGCAGGATTACAAACAATTGATGGTTTAGATGCTGAAGATGCAATAAAAAAATTGCAAAATTATTTCGACAATTATTTTGGTACAGCACTCATTGCCACTGAGGGGGATTACAAACATTATCTTCTTGAGGATATTAAAGATCTTAAAAATCGTAAAGAGGAAATGATTGAAGATGAAAAGGAGCAAGAATATATATTGGCGAGAGTGGAATCGTCACTAGACTTGTATGGGCAGATAATAACTGATACAGAACGGGAACTAAGTGCGATAGATTAATTATTTATATCAAATCTTTTAAAGTTTGCTTCTTCAGATGTAGGATAAGGTAATCTTTCTGTTAAACTCTGATCAATTTTAAGTAAGCTTTGAACCTTATTATTAAAATCCTTTTGATCAGCAAAACGAGGGTCTGTGATATAGGGGAGTTTTTCCATTCGTGAAATAGTAATTGTAGGGAAGTGGAAATCTATCTTAACTGTACCTTCAAATACATAACAGCCATTGCCTTTAAAAGGATATAACTTTAAGGAATCTGCAAAGTGAGCGGTGTCGAAATAGCTGCCTTCACTATCTATCCACGTTCCAAAATACATATCCCCTCTTTTTGTCGGAACCTGTTTTGTTGAAATTAAGTATGCTACCATTTTTACTTTTTTAAGATGGCAGTTTACAAGATCTTTTGCGAAAGCTGTCCCTCTACTTTTTACTTTTAATAAATCAAAAGGTGAAAGTGAAACACTAAATCCGATATTTTCAAATTCATCAAAAGCGTCCTCATAAATTGACCGGACGATTTTTGGAAGTTTGATTTCTTTTGAAGCTTCCTGAAATAAAGTGCCGCTGTTTTGCTGAACATTTGCCAATAGCAATCGTGACTTTAAGACCATTTCACCTTTCGGTTGACCAGTGAAACGAAACGCACCTGAAAATATTAAGGTTTTTAAACTTTCAATTCCTATTTTAATTCTTGAAAGAAAGTTTTCGAGCGAGGTATAATTACCATTTTTATTTCTTTCCGTTAAAATTTCAGAAATGAGATCTGCATTTAATGATTTAATTAATTTAAAACCAAGAAAAATATTGATACCGAATACGTTTGTGTCAAAATCGCTTGTATTAATGCAAGGATTATTTATTACTGCGCCTGACATTTTTGCTTCATGTATATAAACTTCAGTTCTATAAAAACCACCTTCGTTATTTATGGCGGCAACCATAAATTCGATTGGATAAAAATGTTTGAGATATAAACTCATATAACTTTCAACGGCATAACTAGCAGAATGAGCTTTACAAAAACTAAAGCCTGCAAAGTTTTCCATCATGGAATAAATTTTTTCTGTTACTTCAAGTGGATAACCTTTTGAATCCGCTCCATTAAAAAATTTCTCTTTTATTTTTTGCATTTCCTTTAAGGATCTCTTTTTACCACTTATTGCCCTTCTGAGTGTATCAGCTTCGTCACCATTTAAACCCCCATAATGAATTCCCATTTTTATAACATCCTCCTGAAAGACCATTATACCATAAGTTTCACTTAAATGCTCTTTTAAAACCGGATGCAGAAATTTTCTCGCATCAGGTTTATTATGTCTAATTACATATTCGCCCATCATACCACTACTTGCAACTCCTGGACGAATGATTGACGATGCAATAACTAATACAACATAATCTAGCTTGCCAATGCGGCGCATTAAACCTCTCATTGCAGGGCTTTCAATATAAAAGCAACCAATTGTTGTCCCTTTCGCCAAACGTTCGTTTAACACTAGAAGGTTTTTTGAAATGGAAGTGTCACGGATATTGACTTTGATACCTCTGTTTTTTTGTACAAGATCAACTGTATAATTAATGGTACTAATACCTCGTTGAGAAAGGACATCGTGCTTTTCAAAACCAATATCTTCTGCAATGTGCATATCGAATTGGACAATCGGAAATCCTTTTGGCATCATTTCTAATGCTGTGTAATTTGTAATCGGCTCTTCACTAATTAAAATACCACATGAGTGCATACTCCGTTGATTAGGATATTTTTCGAGCATAGCACCGTATTTATTAATTGCTCTTACGACTTTGTTTGATTCCTGAACATCTTTACGTGATCGTGTAAGTGTATCCATTTCTTCTTTTGCAAGACCGAACACTTTACCAAGTTCCCGGATTTTAGATCGAAATTTAAATTCGCCAATTGTTCCACAAAAGCCAACATGATCCTTACCCCATCTTTTAAAAACATATTCTAAAATTGTATCTCTATTAGTATGTCCCCAATCAATATCAAAATCAGGTGGGCTAGTACGGCTTGCATTTAAAAATCGCTCGAAGTATAAATTTAATTCAATGGGACAAATATCTGTTATGCCTAAGCAATAACTTATAATTGAGTTTGCGCCCGAACCTCTTCCAACATGGTAAAATCCTTTGTGCATAGAGTACCTCACTATATCCCATGTAATTAAAAAATATGCTGAAAATCCGAGTTGATGAATTACTTCTAGTTCTCTTTCAATGCGAACTTTTGCTTCTTTGTGATTAGCACCGTATTTGTTTAACATACCATCGTAAGCTAACTGCTTCAATAATTCAATATCAGCAATACGATCTCCAGTAAAGGTCTGTTTGTTTTTAGAAGATGTATAATTAAAATCAAAGCAACAATCTTCGATAATGCGCTCAGTATTTTTTATTATTTCAGGATAATCTTGATAATAACTTAGGATCTCATCTTGCATGCGCATGGTCTCGGTATTTTTGCACTTGCTTTTCTCTTCTAGTCTTGTATAAACTACGTTATGATCTATTGCCCTTAAAATTGTATGCAAGTTAAATTCACTCGAAGTACGAAATGTCACGGGTTGCAGAATAACCATTCTGTTTATTTGCCTTTTTAAGTCAGCTTTAAACAATTTAATTATTTGCTCTGGCCTTAAACCAATATATTCGTTCTCTTTTAATATAAATGGTCTATTCTCAATAGGATAAATAACGATTACATTATTAAAATCAGGATACATCGGAAGCGGTGTTCTTTCGTGATCGTGCTTTGTTAAAAGCCTACACATTTCTCCAATACCTTTGAAGTTGATAGCGATACCAATAAAAAGCAAACTATCTCCATTGCGAAATTCAATTCCTGTCAAAGGCTTAATGTTATTATCAAAACACGCAAGAGCAAAATCATAAATTCCTGTTATACAATTTATATCTGTTAACGCTAAGGCTTTAACATTACATTTTACTGCCTCTTTTACTAAGTCATCAACAGGTATAGTACCAAAGCGAAGACTGAAATATGAATGGCAGTTGAGATACATTTTATTTTATTACTTGTTGATACCATCCTAAAGTTTGAGCAGTCATTACTGCTTTAAAGCCAAAACGTTTCCTAATTTTATCTACGGTACTTAAAAGATTGATGTCTTTTTCTGTATCATCAAATAAATTAATTTGCGGTGAACTTCTTAATAAACCACTAAAGGAAACTCCGACTAAGCGAATACGCATACGGCGGTCATACAACTTATCGAATAGATCTTCAACAACTCTTTGCAAAGTCTTATCTAAGGCTGTGTGTGCAATACGTTTTTGTTTGGGACTGGTGTCAAAATTTGAATATCGGATCTTAATGGTCACAATGGACGTTAACCATCCATCTTCCCTTAACTGATGACTTAAATTTTCCACAAAAGCTGCTAATAAAGTTTTGACTTTTTTAATGTCAATTGTATCCTGGTCGAAGGTTAAGGATTTAGAAATTGACTTTGCTTCTTTGTAAGGTTCAACAGGAGTATTATCTATACCATGCGCTTTGTGCCAAAGCTTAATGCCGTCCTTACCATACATTTTATGCAACAATTCAATATCTACTTCAGCTAATTGTTCTATAATGTGAATACTTGATCTTGCAAGCTCTTCATATTTCTCAGTTCCGAGACCAGGAATACGACGAATGGACAAAGGATTTAAAAATGGCCGAACCATTGATGAAGCAATATTTAATTTCCCTTTTGGCTTCCCCTCAGTAGTTGCAATTTTAGAAACCGTTTTATTTATAGATAAGCCAAAGCTTATTGGCAGTCCTGTTTCTTTATTTACTTTTCTTACTAATTCGTTTGTCCATTTGTAGCAACCTATAAATTTATCCATACCGGAAACATCAAGATAAAATTCGTCAATACTTGCCCTCTCCATTACAGGAGCAGATTCCTCCATAATTTGAGTTACCTCATGCGAACATTTGCTATATAAATCCATATCAGGATTAATTATCTTGGCTTGCGGACAAAGGATTTTTGCATGGCGAACAGGCATAGCAGAACGAATACCAAATTTTCGCGCCTCCATAGAACAAGATGCAACAACAGCTCTATCTGAATTTCCCCCAATAATTAAAGGAATATTACCTAATTGAGGATTTTGCCGAATTTCACACGATACAAAAAAAGTATCTAAATCCATGTGTACTATACTTCTCTCCTCCATAATCCTCAACAATAGTAGTTGATAAATATAGCTACAATTTATAGTTTTGTTTTGCTATTATTTATAGCAAATATCGTTAAGAGTTAATAATCAGTCAAATACGTTATTCTATTGGAAATTAAAACAGTTTTTGCCTACCTCTAGCAGTAGGTAAATCTTAATTAAAATTTTAATAGCTTTATATATTAAAATACTAAAACAATATTGTGAATTCAAAAATAATACTCCACTATTTATGTCACGAACATAAGGAAACAAAAAAAATATCAGAATATAAATTCAGTAATGAATTCAATTTCAAATTAGAGAATAACATTATACTAATATCACGAAACAATTTATTTATAAAAGATTTTTATGGCAAGCAGATTTCCAATTTGAGTATAGTTGTCGGATCCAATGGTGCGGGAAAAACAAATTTATGCTATACACTAGTAGATTTTATTGATAATCAAAAAAATTATTCCTTATCCAATCTCATCTATATATATTCAATTGGTGATAAATTATTTGGCTACAAATCTACGGACTATCAATTTGACCCTGCATCCTTAAAATTTGAAAGTATAAATTTAAGTAAACACCTTAGTTTAAATCATTTAAACTTTAAGTCTGTTTTCTTGACTTTTGTTTTTAACTATGCCTCTGAACGCCTTTTCGATGTTCCTATAAATTACTCCCATTATATAAATTTAAGCACTACTTATTTGCTAAAAAGAAGTATCATTGGTAATGCCTACGTCGATCCAGCAAATCTTCATGAATACAATAGAATCCCACTGAATACAGCATTAAAGCACTTTAAGTTCAATGAGTTCAATAACATGGTACAAGTTACAGACTATGAAGACTTATTTGAGACCTATAAAGTTAAGGTTCCACAGTATTTAAAAATCAATCTTTCAGTAGATCTAGAAACTGGAAAGCAGAAAGAATTTAGAATTGGAAACGATAAATCCAAACAAAATCAAAAAAGTAAAAAAACTCCCCTTTATAAACGACGTATCATTGAAGACCATATTGATAGAATAGAAGAAAAGGTTGATAAAATAAATCTTTATTTTGGCAAAATTAATTACGAGCAATTAACATTTAAAAGCAAATTTAAACTAAAAATTAATAATCGATTTATTCATTCACTCATAAAAAATTACGGCATATTACATATTCCTGACCAAGAAATTCAAGATAATGTTGAGCATGAAGTAAATCAAATTATTTCAAGCTATGAACAAAATTTGTTGAATGAAGATTATATTAAAGAATTATATCTAACAAAACATAGCAATCAACAAACCAAAGATGTTCTTGATAGCCTTTACTTAAAATACTATTATGAATTAAACGAAACCATAAATGAATTAATTTCGCACGACACACTTGGAGAGTCATTTGAAAATAACGATTTCTTATTCATTCAACTAAAAGAAACGAAAGATATTGTGAAAAAACTTAAGACCCAGCTTTTTAAGGATAATAAATTGTATAAACCTCTACACTTAGAATTAAGCCACGCGGATACACAATCGGGATTGAGTTCAGGCGAAACAACCTTACTATCAACATTCGGAAGACTTCTCACAATGGATTTACAGAATCTACCTTCAAATCTATTGCTTATGATTGACGAAGCTGACCTTACTCTCCATCCGCATTGGCAAAAAAAATATATTAATAGTTTGATGGTTTTCCTAAATGATATACTACCAAAAGTATGGTTTCAAAAATTCAACAAATCTGATACTCACATTCAACTAATTATTACTACACACTCGCCGATACTTTTATCAGATGTAATCGAAAACTCAGTTCTTTACCTAAATTCTCCAAATAAACCAATTCACTCAACATTTTCACAAAACATTCATGAACTTTTTAACAACGAATTCATATTAGAAACTGGGATAATTGGTGACTATGCCCAGTCGAAGATAAATGAAATTATTACGGAGATTCAAGAAGATAAGCCAATGTCTCTGACGCGCTTCTCTGAAATTTTACTAACTATAAAAAATATTGCGGAACCCTTTATTCAGTTTAAGTTGATGGAGCTATTAGAAAGAAAATCAACAAAAGCCAACAATGAATTGCTAAAGACAGAAAGGGAATCGCTGGTTAAAAAACAAATCGACAAACTGAAAAAATTATTACCTGAGCAACATGATCAAAATTAACCTGGAAGCAACAAGTCAGTATAGAGACCTAGATGATTTTAGCGAAGCATACTATGTTGAAGTACAAAAACTAATCGTAGATAAGGCATTTGACTTTTTAGGTATATTTAATTTCCAACATTTGACACCGAAGACAGATATTTCCAATATTGATGGAAATAGAATTAAAAAAATAGTTTCGATCCTCAGCAATAATAAATATCAACCCCAGCCTATAACTCTTTCAAAAAGTAATCAAAAAGGAATTAAGGACTTTTTATCAAAGAATATTTATCCGTCTTTTAACTCTGCAAATGATAAAAAACAATTTGAAAATCTACTTATGTTTTTTACAAATCAAAAAAATATTAAGGGTATAGGTTTAAAAGAAATAATAACTAACAAACCATTAGAATTAGAAAAACATAGTAAAAAGTTAAATAAGCATTTCGAGGGTCTTTTGAAAAGCAGTGTTTATATCGCCCTAATAGAATATCTATTAGACTATCAAACCATACATACTAATAGGGAAATCCGAGACTTATTTTTTCAAAATATAAATGTAAAGATTTGTCCATATTGCAACAGAAACTATGTATCATATATTGAATATAATAACTCGAAAGTAATCGGCCCAACATTAGATCATTTTCTCTCACAGAAAAAGCACCCCTTTCTTTTAGCTTCTTTCTACAATCTCATCCCATCATGTTATGTTTGTAATTCAAATTTAAAATCACAAAAGGAAACTACAAATAAAAAAAACCTTAACCCGTACATTGATGGTTTTTCAAATGCAGCAAGATTTAAACTGTTACCGATACCAAATGGATATAGTGTTTTTTTAGATATAGATCATACTCACTCCAACTCAAAGCGAATTTCTTCAAAACAAAAAATATCTGGTAATGCTATACTTTTTAAACTAAATGAAATATATGGTGTTGGACACAGGGATGAAATAGAATTTATTGTAAATACTTGTGATAGATTAAATTCAGCATTTGAAAGTAATATTCAACATATTATTGGAAAGGATTTTACAGCTAACGACTTTTATGAATTTTATTTTCAAAACTATTATGATGAAAGCAATTTTAATAAAAAGTCTTTGTCTAAGTTAACCAGAGATCTAATAGATGAACGACTTAAATGGATATTTTAATCGTAACTGAATTGGAGAAATATAGCAAGAAAAGGCCTTACATGAATCAAATGTGGCAATTTTACGATCAAAAGTGATATAAGAGCAATCACACTGATAAAGGAAGCGACAGTAAAAAGCTAACACAAATTTAGTTGATAACTTCTGAAATATTTGACGAACTAGTTTTAAGAATAATTATTTAAAGGAATTTAAAAATTAACACATGATTTAATTTATTATATTTACTCTACATGTTTGAAAAACCAAAAAAGAATACATCAACATCGAAATCTCGAATAACCAGGCGTGAAATTGAAAGGAAATTCTCAGGTACTGGAAAATTAAACAACAATGATCTTTTAGATATATTGTTTAAAATGAAATATAATTTAAATTCTGAGACGTCATCCGAAGTCATGCAAAAACTTGACGGGCAAGTAAAAGACACATTACTTGGGTGTCCACTGCCGAAAGCATACAAAAATTTAAGGACAATTGGTGGTGCTCGGTTCAAATTTTCTTTTCATAGCGAAATAAATTGGCTAGTTCTTTCATTACAATTCTTTAATAAGGAAGTAAATTTATTTTTAGAGTACGAAAAGGAGTTTGAAACTAACTTTCTAATTGGTAATTACGTTAAAGCAAAGGAAGTAATTGACAAGATTGATAGTAAAATATGCGTTTCGCAATGGTCAATTGAAAAACGTTTACTGGTTGCAGAATATTCTAAAGACGACAATGAAACAAAAAAGGATATAATTGATCGGATAAAGCATGAAGCAGATCGACTTATAAAAATTAACTGCTCATACACTAGCATACGTTACGAAACCCAACTTCCGCCAAATCGATACGAAGAAATACTGGAAAAATTCGTGAATAGACAACGTACATCTGGAATGTCTAGGTATTTTCTGTTCA
>JAUXSA010000169.1 GCA_030681615.1 Bacteroidota bacterium | reverse complement strand
GAACCATTAATTTATAAATACAAATACAATGTTCAGGTAGCAGTAGACGCCAGCAGGGTAAATGGTGTAAAAAAATTAATTTCCTTAGAAGAAAACGCACCAAAAATAATTTTGTTAGATGATGTTTTTCAACACCGCGCTATTCGTTGCGGATTAAATATTGTGGTAAGCGATTATAATAATTTATTCTTTAAGGATAGCATGTTGCCCGCAGGTACCTTACGCGAATTTAAAAGTGGTATTGTGCGAGCCGACTTGATCATTATTACTAAAACACCAGATAGAACAAGTCCGGTGGAGATACGCAACATTTTAAAAGATGTAAATCCAAAAGCGCACCAGCAGGTGTTTTTTAGTTATTTACAATATGGCGATCTTTATTCTATCACCAACACCAACGAGAAAATTGATACGCTGAATGATCTTTTTCGTTTTAGGGTTATTTCTTTTGCCGGTATTGCAAACGCGCAGCCCATGGTAAATTATTTAAAAGAATATGCAGCTGATGTAAAACATTTACAATTTAACGATCACCACGAATTTTCCATAAAAGATCTTGAGGATATTGAACGTTATTATAATAGTTTTGAAGGTGGTAATAAAATTTTAGTGACAACCGAAAAAGATTTTATGCGTTTAAAAAATAATTTGGTGTGGAACATTGCACAGCGCATGAATATTTATATTTTGCCGGTTGAAATGACATTTAAAGATAAAGAAGAAGAATTTAATCAAGTAATTTTAAAGTATGTTAGAGCAAATAGAATTTACCACCAAAAGTATACGTGAGAAGACCAATAATTTTATTCCACAAGTTGGCATTATACTTGGAACCGGTTTGGGTGGATTAGTAAAAGAAATTATTGTTGAGTTCGCGCTTCCGTATAACGAGATCCCAAATTTTCCTGTAAGTACAGTAGAAGGCCATAGCGGCAAATTAATTTTTGGTGAGCTAGGCGGCAAAAAAGTGATCGCTATGCAGGGACGTTTTCATTTTTACGAAGGTTACAGCATGCAGGAAGTTACTTTTCCGGTAAGAGTTATGAAAGCACTTGGCGTAAAAACATTATGTGTGAGTAATGCAAGTGGCGGCATGAATCCAAAATTTGAAGTGGGTGAAATAATGATCATTAACGATCATATTAATTTATTTCCAACCAATCCTTTGATCGGAAAAAACATTGAAACATTAGGGCCTCGTTTTCCTGACATGAGCGAGGCTTACAAAAAAACCTACGTTACATTAGCAAAAGAAATTGCAAAAGAAAATAATATTAAAGTAAGCGAAGGTGTTTATGCCGGCCTAAGCGGCCCTTGTTTTGAAACGCCTGCCGAGTACCGTTACTTATGGCGCACAGGAGCTGATGTTGTAGGAATGAGCACTGTGCCCGAAGTTATTGTTGCCAAACACAGCGGCATGGATGTTTTTGGAATAAGCATTGTAACCGATCTTGGAGTTGAAGGCGTGGTACAAAATGTTAGTCACGAAGAGGTGCAGCATATTGCAAAAATGCAGGAACCAAAAATGACCTTGCTGATGAAGGAATTGATTAAACGCATTTAATTGAACGCTGATGACGCTAATAAATATGAAAGGCGCAGATAAAAAAATTATAGTTAATCGGCATTATCTACATTCTATCATTAGTCTTTAAAGACAAAAATTTGTATATTTATTTGATGGAAAGTTTTAGAATGAAAATTAAATTAATATTTTTTTGTTTAATAATCCATTTCATTGCTAGTTCACAAACATACCAACCTTTTCCAATAGATAGCGCCAATTGGGGGTTTTATAAAACATCACCAAGCGGACCGAGTTACGAAAAGGAAATAGTAAAAGGAGACACTTTATTGGGAGGAAAAAATTATCATAAAGTATATACGCAAACAAATGCTTTAACAGGTTTTTATAGGGAATTCTCGAAAAAAATATACGGTAAAATAATCGGTTATGTAGATACTTCTGAAATATTGATCTATGATTATAATTTAAATGTAGGCGATACCTTTTACGATAAGAGAACTACTGTTGGCTTGATGTTTAATTATAAATTTGTTGTTAGCAGCATTGCCACAACCACATTAACAATTGATTCGAGAAAACAATATAATTTCACCTTTGAAGGTTACCAAGGTCCACCCTCAAGTTATTCAAACTTAGGCAGTTCGTGTAATTTTTTTTGGATAGAGGGAATAGGCTCGCTAAAAGGCATTTTTAATAATCGTGCTAATACACCTGAGGGGACAGAATGTTACCATGCGGCGTTAATAAGTAATGCCAGTTTTTCAACTCTAAAGTGCTTTGAACATAAGAATTTACAATACATGTCTCAAAGTTGTTTAACACTTCGCAACAAAGAATTTAATACTACCGCTAACCTGGGAATGTCCCCTAACCCAACAACTGGAATTTTAAATTTAGACCTGAAAAATTTTACTTCAACAGAAAATTATTCTTTAAAGGTCGTTAACCTACTTGGCCAAAATGTTATGGAAGCTAAACTTGAAAAAACATTGAACATTAGCAATTTAAAAAACGGCATTTACTTCCTGAAATTATTTGATAAAGAAAAATTAATTACTACCGAGAAAATAATTAAGGAGTGATACATCCCTCCTCCGTCGCTTCGCGCCACCTCCTCCAAAGGAGGACATTCAGCAGATCAGCGTCATCTGCGTTCCATAGCCTTCTATTGTGAATCTTCCGGAAAGATACAATCAATTAAAGCCTGCTCATCGCCCATAGAGGTGGTTGTAAGAATTAAACCAATACCTTTTGCATAATAATATTGTGTAAAATAATTAAGTGGCATCAACGTACCATTCATCATTAATTTACTTTCGGCTTCTATCATCATTACATTTTCAAAGGTCTTGCCTTTAACTTCTTTAACTAAGCCAACTTCTTTAACCGTCATTACCAAAATACTATCCAAACCATTGGCCTTAAATTTTATTTCCCAGGTATCGCCAACGGGTGCGTTATCTTTAAGCAAAATATTATTGGTGCCATCTTCAAAAGAATCGGTTATATAATCATTTTCTTCTTTGCGAAAGATCTGGTTCTTATTCATCAACGAGTTTACCATGGTAAATTCGTTTGGCTTAGCAGGATTTACTGCCGTGATCATATTTGTGTAACTCGATCCATCTTTACTTAAGTAAACCCAGCCACAACCTACTTCAAGTGGATAATAAACTTCTACGCCATCTAATATCATAATATTGGTTTTAATTGTTTGGAGTATAAATTTAATTAATCGCGATAAATAAAAATATTTTCTATCACTACTTTTTCATCCTTTTTATTGATTATTTTAACAAGGATCCTGTTCTTTTGATAAGAAGACGGCCCGTCAATTAAACTAATAAGATCAAATACTTTTTTAAAGCCTTTTGCACCTGTATCAGGGATCTCGTTTATAACGTACTGCGATTCGTACTTTAAACCGGGCATATAATTTATTTTTACAAGACTGTCGCTGGTGGTCTTTAAAAGTTTGCCGTTCTCAACATAAACGGTCACAAATCTTTTTAAAGAATCTGGTACTACTAAATAAAAAACATCGCTTTTGCTTTTTACAACCGAATCGGTATTTGAATTTTTAGAGAAGAAATAAATTAGGTTAGAGTTCTTTTGAAATTTTATTTTTTCTGGTGTTTGGGAATAGATCATTCCTGAATTATAAATAATGAGGAAGTAAAAAATAAATTTCATACTATTTATTTTACACTTGTCAGGTTTTAAAAACCTGACAAGTGTCGTTTATTCTTTTTCTATTTCCTTTTTTACCTCCTGAATGTGTTCATTCACTTGTTCGGTAATTCCACCGGTACTATTCTGAATATCTTTTTGTATGCTGCCGGTAGCATCTTTAAATTCCCTTATACCTTTCCCTAATGTTTTAGCAATACTTGGAATGCCTTTTCCTCCAAATAAAAGCAAGATCACAAATAAAATAATAATTACTTCGCCCCCACCTAAATTCAAAAACAATATAAATTGTGTGCCCATTTTAATTTTTCCTCCTCATAAATCTAAAAACAACTACCGCACCGGTAATAAAAACTATAGCCACAAAAGCTATAATTAAAAGATCGCCTAAATCAACTCCCCGGTTCATAGTTCAAAGTTAGTTATTAAATTACTCTTCATCAATTCCTAAATGAATGAGTGCATCTCCTTGGTTTACTACTGGTTGGTTGTTAATACCCACAATATATCCGTTCGTAGGACTAACTATTTTGTCCTCGGCCTCACCAAAAGGGTTACAGATCACACCTAAAAGGTCACCCTTTCTCACATGCGCCCCATTATTGGCGTTCATATGGAATAAGCCACTGCAGTTGGCACGGATCCAGGTATCTTTTTTTATTTTAACAGACGGATTGTGTGGCAGATCAAAATCTATCATGTCGTACGATCTCATTAATCTTAAACAACCATTTACTCCTTCATTAATTGCTAAATAATCAAAACGCATACTTTCACCACCTTCATATACTAAAATTGGCTTTCCTTTTTTTGAGGCTTCTTTCCTGAACGTACCATCACGATAAGTACTATCAATAATTAAAGAAGTTGAAAAACGTTCAGCCAGCGCCACATTATCCGGAAAATCAAACACACAGCGCAATTGCGGGTAGTTGTTTATTTTAGCACCGCCGGTATGAAAGTCAAAACCAAAATCAATTATTGGCACAATGTGCTTCATTAGATCGTAGGCGATCCTGCTACCCAAAGAACCACTTTTTGTTCCGGGAAAGCAACGGTTAAGGTCACGCCCATCAGGTAAGTCGCGACTACCATATAAAAAAGAAACTACATTAATAACGGGTATAGCAACTAACGTTCCGCATTTAAGATTTTCTACTTCATCGCGCGAAATAATTTTTCGAATGATCTCGATGCCATTTGTTTCTTCACCATGCATACCGGCACATAGTAAAACAGACGGACCTTTTTCTTTTGAGTGGATCACATGAACCGGGATCTCGATCTTTGTTTTAGTATGCAACTCATACGAATTTAAGATCACCGTTTTGCTTTGGCCCGGCTCAATTTTCTGACCATTTATTGTAATTGTTTTTTGAGCCATAAATTATTCTCCCGGTTTATTAAATTCATTTCTTTCAACGTACTCAATTATTTTTCCAGCAATATCAATTCCCGTGGCACCTTCAATACCTTCAAGACCCGGAGAAGAATTTACTTCCATTACCAATGGCCCACGACTGGATTGCAAAAGATCTACACCTGCAATTCCTAATCCTAATTTTTTTGCAGATTTTATGGCCGTTGCGCGTTCTTCTGCGGTTAATTCAATAACCTTTGCTGAACCGCCGCGGTGTAAATTACTTCTAAACTCTCCTTCTTTTGCCTGGCGTTTCATTGAGCCTACAACTTGTCCGTCAACCACAAACACACGCAGGTCTGCTCCACCCGCTTCTTTAATAAATTCCTGCACTAACATATTTGCTTTTAATTTCATAAAAGCTTCTAATACAGATTTTGCAGCTTTTTGATTCTCTGCTAAAATAACACCAATACCTTGTGTGCCTTCTAAAAGTTTAACAACGCAAGGGGCGCCGCCAACACTTTGAATAACGTTATCAATATCTTTATCTTTTGGCGAAGAAGCGAATGCGGTTTTAGGAATTCCGATTCCGGCACGTGCTAATATTTGCAAACTTCTTAATTTATCACGCGATCTCACAAGAGCCTGCGACTCCACAGCAGTAAAGATCTTCATCATTTCAAACTGACGCACAACAGCAGAACCATAAAATGTGGCAGAAGCACCAATTCTTGGAATAACAGCGTTAATATCTTTAACTTCTTTACCGTTAAAATAAATGTGTGGTCTGCCCGCCTCAATAACCAAAACACATTTCATGTGATCTAATAAAACTACATTGTGACCACGTTTTTCTGCAGCTTCAATTAAGCGACGTGTAGAATACAAATTTTTATTACGTGAAAGGATCGCGATATTCATATCTATTTTATTTGAATTTGTTTAATTACTTTTCGTGTTACTTTTTTTCCTCCTGTGTGGATCTGGTTAGCATCAATTAAAAATTTTCCTTTTAGTACCCTACGCCCTATTAAAACATCATAGCGCATATTGGCTCTATCTGAAAGCGATATGGTTGACCATATTTTTTTTCTACCGATCTTGATAAGGGTTTTTATAATGTAACGTTCTTCCTCTTCACCAAAAGAATTCTTTATTTTTTTGAGAGAAAACTCTTCGAAGCGTTGTAGTTTATGATTTTGGTTATCGCAAAACACTACAAAAAAAAGTATTGGTTTACTATCTTCATAAACAACGTTGATCTCAGAACAATGAATGGAAGAAGTATAAGCGCCGGTATCTATTTTTGCTTCAACATTAAAAACTTCCAGCAAAGGAAAATCTACAAACTCACGTCTACCAATTAATCTTAAACTATTTTTTTTCTCTGGCATAAAGTGAATAGAAACGCCCAACATTTACTTCATCGGGCAGCGTTTCTTTTTGCAAGTAGAAATTTACGAACTTTTTTGCAAAATAGGGTGCCAACATCACACCTTTTGTGCCTAAACCGTTAAAAATAAATAGATTATTATACTCAGGATGCGGGCCTATGATCGGCCGTCTATCACTGGAGGAAGGCCTTACGCCAGCCTGGTGATCTAGAATTGTATACTTGCAGCTTATTAGTTGCGCCAGTTTTTCTTCTAATTCGGCAAGGCCTTTTTGGCTTTTTTCTTCGGTAAGGTCAGTCCATTCATAGGTAGCGCCTACTTTATAGGTGCCATCCGGTTGATCCATTAAAAAGCCATTCTTATTTAAGATATGCTCTTTTATTTTTAGATCGGGCGCAGAAATAGTTAGCGTTTCTCCTTTAGCAGGTTTTAATGGTATCCACTTAAAGAAAGGATTATTTTTTACCAAATAACCTTCGCAAAAAATAATGTTCTTAGCTTTTATTTCTTTGTAGGAAACATGATCTGCATTTATTTTTAACCGTGTATGATCAAAAGTTTCATCCAACAATTGTTCTTTAAAAAATGCTGTTGTAGCGTTTAAAAATCCGGCGACATTTAAATTCCCACTTTGTTTTACCAAGCCAAACTGATCTGCAATTTTACAATTTACCAATCCTAACGTGTTGTTCGCGTAAATAGTAGTATCTAAAAATTCTTTTAATTCAGAACTAGCTTTGTTGGACCATAATTTTTTTTCCTGTTCTTCAATAAATGACCTTATTATTGAACGTTGCGTAATTAATTTCGTGTCAAGTCGTGTTTCGCAAGCTGTATAAAATACATTTAAATGCTCAATGAGTTCGTTTGCCAGCCAGCTTTTCGTGAGGCGTTTAAATACAATGGGATTCCAGATACCTGCTGCAACTTTTGAGCAACTGCTTAAATTAGGATCGCCAATAATTTTAAATGAAATAGTATTGTCTTGAAGTGTATGTGCGATCACGCTTGCTGCAAGGCCTCTTCCAACAATAATAAAATCGATCATTTATTTTCCGATCTAACGTGTGGATTATAATTCTTTTTTACGCCTCTATAAGCGCCTGAGAAAAACAAAAACAACTTAACGCCAATTACATTTTGTTTGTAATTTAATTCGGCAAATAATTCTGCGCCAATACCAATATCGTAAACCAATTTGGTTGCGGCCTGTGCGGCAGCATAAACGCCAATGCCCTGGTAAAATTCTGGTCTAAACGTATTTGCTGTATCGGGCACACCAACAACGCCATAAAAAAAAGTGGGGCCGCCAAAAAAAGCTATGTTGTACCTGGCACTTTCTTTCCTATAACCATAACCTAAACGCGCCTGGGTTTGATTATTTTCAAGGATCTTATTTCCGCTAATAGCAATGCCTAACTGGAAATACTCCCGGCGAATATGAAAATGAAAATCGAGACCAACACCTTGCTGTACTTCTGCCCTTATACTTGAGTTAAAAAACGAGGGGCCAAAAGTTAAATAACTATTGTATTTACGGTAGCGTTTACCATCATTCAGGATCTCTTCTTTTCTATCGTATTTGGGCTTACCACCTGGAATAAGAATTGGCTCCTGCGCTAAAAGGTCAAGGCCATAAAAAAGGGCAATTATGAGGACAAATTTTTTGATACTACAAAGATAGACAGAATATTAATTTAGAGACTAACTTTATGCCGTGAACTTTGTAAAATGGCAGTTATTATTGATAACTGGTACAAATACTTAGGTTAAGAAGGGGTTTGTTTGTTTTTCGTAACCAATTGTAGTAGCCGGGCCATGACCGCTGTATACTTTTACATC
This sequence comes from Bacteroidota bacterium, assembly GCA_030681615.1. GTDB lineage: Bacteria > Bacteroidota > Bacteroidia > B-17B0 > Aurantibacillaceae > Aurantibacillus. The sequence goes on along the minus strand of JAUXSA010000169.1, from coordinate 12,940 downwards.
ATCGGGTAAAACAAATAATTTTTCACGGATAGAGCGTAAAAGCGTCTCATGATCGCCTTTTGGTAAGTCGCTGCGGCCGATACTATTTTGAAATAATACATCGCCGCTTATTAATAATTTATTTTCTTTATTATAAAAAGAAATGCTTCCAGGGGAGTGGCCTGGCGTAAATATAGTTTCAAACTCATACTGGCCTAAACTGACCTTATCACCTGGTGTAATAAATTTTTCAGGAAAAGGTGAGGGGTCGCAAGGCACGCCATACATAGCCGCAGTTTGGGGTAAACGCTCAATAAAAAAAACTTCTTCTTTATGCATTTCAGGAAGCAAACCATAATTATCTAAAATAAATTTGTTGCCCAAAATATGATCTATGTGTGCGTGCGTTAAAAGTAAACGGTTAAGGTTTAATTTTTTTTCTTCAATAAAATTTTTGAGGATCGTATTTTCTGAAGAAGTATAATTACCGGGATCGATAATAAAAGCCGTGCCATCATTATCATAAAGCAAATATGTGTTTTGCTGAAAAGGATTGAATGTAAACGATTTTAAATACAGCATTTTAAATTATTTTTTTTATTAGTTGTAACTGGTTATCACTAAAATTTACAAGATTTAACCCAGTGTTTTTACCCGGAATTAAACTTCCAAACTCATTCTCTAAATTTAAAGCAGACGCGTTATTGAACGTTATCATTTGCAAAATAGTTTCTAAAGAAAATGAGTTTGAATTTTTCAAGACAACATTTGCTTCATCAATAAGATCCAGGCCTTCATTGCTGGCCAGGCTATCTGTGCCAAGGCAAAGGTTATTAGTGTGTTCTTTAAATAAACTATAATCCGGTAATTTATTTTCGATATACAAGTTTGCATTTGGACAAAAACAGAAAAAACAATTTTTATTTACTGCCATTTCAATATCCTCTTTTGTAGAAAAAGTATTATGAACCAACATTGTTTTTTGATCGTTGAAAGAATTTATATATGACTTCAAACTAGAACATACCGGCGCTTTAAACCACGAAATATCTGCTTTTAAAAAGTCATACAGGTCTCTAAATCCGTTGGGTTGTCCTAAAAAGAATTTTGTTTCTTCTTTTGTTTCCTGGTTATGAATAGATAAGGGTAAATTATTTTCTTTATCAAAATTTGCAATACGTTCTATCAATTGCAATGAGGTGCTATACGGTGCGTGAGGCGCGAGGCTGCCAGCTAAGCCAAGTGACTGTAATAATTTTAAAAAAGGTAAACTCAGATCGAACATGATTTTTTCGTTTGACGGATTCAATCCTAAGATCTCAACAAACGTGTGGTATTTTATTCTAGAGTTTTGTTTCGTTTTAAAACTATCATCGGCATTGCTAATATCTCCAACCGCAACAATTCCATTCTTCCACATTTCTTCATCTGCTGCAATTGCATTCTCATGAATTTTTTCTTTTGTAATACCGCTCATGCGTTGCAGGATGATCTGTTTACCAAAACCAGGAATACCAGTGTGTTTTTGAATTTTACCTTTTAAATGGCTGAGTTCTAAATGGCAATGCGCGTTTACAAAACCCGGTGTAACTATACCTTCAAAAGCTTCGACCTTATCATTTTGTATAGATGTTATTGCAACGATCTCTTTTAACTTATTTTGGCTGTCAACCACCAATACAGAACCTTCCGGTAGGTATTGCCTGCCATCAAAGATCTTATTTCCTTTTAAAAATCGCATCGTGTAAAGTTAGTTAATTATAAGTATCTGTGGTATCTTTACAGCGCAATATTAATGGCAAAAAAAGACATACGCGCTTTATCGGTTGAACAGTTGACAAGCCTGTTTAAAGAGATCAATGAACCGGCCTTCAGGGCAAAGCAGGTTTATGATTGGCTATGGGCAAAAAGTGCGGTTGACTTTGATCAAATGTCGAATCTTTCAAAAAATTTAAGGGATTATTTAAATACCAACTTTGCTATTAATAATGTTCAGATAAGTGAACTACAAGTAAGCTCTGACAGGACCATTAAATGCGCCATGCGTTTACATGATAATTATGTTGTTGAAAGCGTGTTAATACCTCATCAAACGCGCTTTACGGCCTGTATCTCCTCACAGGTAGGTTGTAGCTTAACCTGTAAGTTTTGCGCAACGGGTAAATTAAAACGCATGCGTAATTTAAATGCAGATGAAATATACGACCAGGTTGTTTTGGTAAAAAATACCGCCATGGAAAGATACAATGCACCATTAACCAATATTGTTTACATGGGTATGGGAGAGCCACTGCTTAATTATAACGAAGTCTTAAGTTCGGTTGAAAAAATTACGAGCCCTAAAGGTTTAGGGATGGCGGCAAAACGCATTACCGTTTCAACAGCCGGTGTTGCAAAGATGATAGCAAAGCTGGCAGAAGACAATGTAAAATTTCATTTGGCCTTATCGTTACACGCGGCAACAGATGAAAAAAGAAATCATATTATGCCTATTAACGAAACTAATTCGTTAGAGAATTTAGCAACCTCTTTAAATTATTTTATTGATAAAACAGGTACGCGCCCTACATTTGAATACATTGCTTTTAAAGATTACAATGATTCGATCCAGGATGCGCAGGACCTTGTAAATTTTTGTAAAAAAGTAAAAAGCAAGGTCAATATTATTGAGTATAACCCTATTGATGATGGTGAGTTTAAACAAACCACCCGCGACCGGTTAAAGGCATTTACCGACCACTTAGAAAAAAACGGAATTATATGCAATGTACGCCATAGTCGCGGTAAAGACATTGATGCAGCCTGTGGCCAACTGGCAAATAAAAATAAATTGGCTATGGAACAATTAAAATAAAAAGTTTAAATTTAAGACCATTGTGTCTAAAGCAATAAACGAAATAAAACAACCGGTAGCGGAACATATGCTGGCATTTGAAGAAAAGTTCAAAGATGCCATGAAAAGTTCTGTACCTCTGCTTGATAAAATTACCAATTACATTGTAAAACGAAAAGGCAAACAGATCCGCCCTTTATTTGTTTTTTTGAGTGCGCAAAATGCGGGTACCATCAACGAAAGTACTTACCGCGCTGCTGCTTTAATTGAATTATTGCATACCGCTACTTTGGTGCATGATGATGTGGTGGATGACAGTAATGAGCGCCGCGGTTTTTTTAGCGTAAATGCTTTATTTAAAAACAAAATTGCGGTTTTAATTGGTGATTTTTTATTGTCAAAAGGGTTACTGCTTTCGTTAGATAATAACGATTTTCATTTATTAAAAATTGTAAGTAATGCTGTGCGCGAAATGAGCGAGGGCGAATTATTACAAATTGAAAAAGCAAGAAGGCTGGACATTTCTGAAGAAATTTATTTTGAGATCATTACCAAAAAAACAGCGACGTTAATTGCGGCTTGTTGTGCAGCAGGTGCTGCCTCGGTTAACGATGACCAAAAAATAATTGAGCTTGCAAAAGAGTTTGGCACATTAACCGGCATTGCTTTCCAGATAAAAGATGATCTTTTTGATTATGGTAACGATGATCAAATTGGTAAACCCACGGGCATTGATGTTAAGGAGAAAAAAATGACCCTGCCTTTGATCTATGCTTTAAATAATTGCAGTTGGTTAGAAAAAAGAAAAGTGATCAATATTATTAAAAATCATAACGAAGAAAGTGAACAGGTAAAAGTGGTTATTGATTTTGTTATAGAAAAAGGCGGCATTGCTTATGCCAATAAAGTAATGCACGAATACAAAAATAAAGCGTTGGATGTTCTTGCAAAATTACCAAAGAATGCATCGCGCGATAGTTTAGAACGTTTATTGGTTTATGCCATTGAAAGAAAAAATTAATTTTAGACCATTGTTTTTAATTATGAAAAAAGTAACTTTAATTATTCTGCCGGCGTTCCTGTTGTTTATTTTTTCATGCAAAAATGAAACCGAAACACCGCAAAATGAAATTTCAAAACAGGTAACCGATTCGATCTCGAAACAGCAGCAAAAGATGGTTGTTGATTCACTAAAAAAGAAAAATCCCTTATTGATCATGCCGCCCGATAGCACTTACAGTGGTGAGTACGTGGATAAATACGATAATGGAATTACTAAATTTAAAGGAAATTTTCGTTTTGGAAAAAAACATGGACAATGGATGTCGTTTTACCCAACGGGTTTAGCGTGGAGCGAATTACATTTTGATAAAGGCTTACGTGAAGGACCGAACATTACTTATTTTGAGAATGGAAAAATACGTTACGAAGGTTATTATAGAAATGATGTAAGAGATAGTGTTTGGTTGTATTACGATTCTATTGGAAATCTTGCCGAAAAAGTTTTGTTTAAGAATGACAGGGTAATAAAAAAACTGCCGTTGAAATAATCAGTTACTTACCAACTTTACTGCCGTCGTATGCCCATTTTAAATAAACTGCGCCCCATGTAAAACCGCCGCCAAAAGCAGCCAGAATAATTACATCATCCTTTTTTAAATGTTTTTCGTAATCCCAAAGTAAAAGCGGTATAGTGCCAGCCGTTGTGTTGCCGTAACGCTCAATATTCATCATTACTTTTTCGGAACCAATACCCATTCTATTTGCAGTGGCATCAATTATCCGTTTGTTTGCCTGGTGTGCGGCAAGCCAGGTAACATCCTTATCGGTTAAATTATTTTTTTCCATGATGGCGGCACTAACCTCAGCCATATTATAAACAGCTTGTTTAAAAACGGTTTGCCCTTCCTGGTAAACGTAATGCATTTTATTATCAACTGTTTCGTGGCTGGCAGGTCTTAAAGATCCGCCGGCTTTCATGTGTAAAGCTGTTGCACCGTTTCCATCGGCGTGTAATATAAAATCAACAATCCCTACATCTTCAGTACTTGGCTCAAGTAACACGGCTCCTGCACCATCACCAAATATCACACAGGTGGTTCTGTCGGTGTAATCAATAATGCGGCTCATTGTATCTGCGCCAACTACTACTACTTTTTTGTAACGCCCGGCCTCAATAAATTGCGCTCCGGTTGTAAGTGCATAAATAAATCCGGAACAAGCTGCGCCAAGATCGAAACTCCACGCTTTTGTTGCGCCAATTTTTGCAGCAATTAAATTTGCAGTTGCCGGAAAAACCATATCAGGTGTAACGGTGGCGCAAATTAAAAGATCAATTTCTTCAGGCTTAATGCCGCGTTTTTTACATAATAATTTTACAGCTTCAACGCCCATATCGGAAGTAGCTTTATTTGGGTCGTTCTCTAAATGGCGTTGTTTAATACCGGTGCGCGAAGTTATCCATTCATCAGTAGTATCAATAATCTTTTCCATGTCGGCATTGGTTACAATGTTCTCCGGCAAAAAGCCTGCTACTGCTGTTATGGAGGCTCTAATCATTTTATTGGAATGTTTGTTGTATTTTTTCGGTTAGCTTAACATCTACAAGATCTTTAGCTAAGACCAAAGAATTTTTAAATGCTAAAGGACTTGAAATCCCATGGCAAATAATTACGTTGGAGTTGATCCCTAAAATTGGGGTTCCGCCATATAATTCGTAATTAAATTTATCAAAATATTCATGTTCAACTTTTAGTTTTTTAGACACGGTATAAAAGGCCTCTGCCATCTTAAGCACCACATTCCCAACAAACCCTTCACAAACAACAACATCTGCCTGATCCTTAAAAATATCTCCACCTTCCACGTTTCCAACAAAATTAAAATCTTTAGTGTCTTTCATTAATGAATAGGTTGCCTGTGCTACTAAATTTCCTTTTTCGGGCTCTTCACCAATATTTAATAAAGCAACTTTAGGATTGTTTATTTTATAGATTTCTTTTGCAAGAATTGAACCAAGGATACCAAATTGATACAACACATCCGGCTTACAATCGGCATTAGTGCCAACATCTAATAGTAAACCAAAACCGCCATTTTCTTTTGGCATAATAGAAGTTATACATGGCCTTATAACACCAGGCACAGCCTTTACAGTGAACATAGAGCCAACCAGCATAGCACCTGTATTACCCGCGCTGATAAACGCATCTAACTGGGCTTCTTTTAATAATTTAAAGCCCAGATTAATAGTACTGTTTGGTTTTTGCGAAAAGGCTTTGGTTGGGTGTTCGCCCATTTCAATAACTTCGGTGGTATGCACATAATCAAAGCTATTTGGATCGATACCCTTTTTGTTGAAATATGCTTTTGCCACTTCACTATCACCAATTAAAACTATTCTCGCTTGTGCAGGAAGTTCTTTAGCTGCTAAAATAGCCCCTTCTAAACAATTATCCGGAGCAAAATCACCACCTAAAATATCAAATCCAATTTTCATATATATCTATCGTAAAACGAATTTTTAACAAACTACAATAATACAATTTTATACGCTTAAATTCACCCTAAAGGGGCTTAATTATTAATAATTTAATTGTTGGGAAAATTGATCTCTATTTTAGCCCCATTATTATTAGAAAACAAAACCTTTCCCTCTATCTGTTCAGTGAGCGATTTGATCAAAACAATCCCTAAAGAACTGGTTTCCAAATCAGTATTAAAGTCCTTATCGAAACCTTTGCCCGAATCTTTTACAATTAAAGAAACCGAATTATGTGCGTTTTTAATGCTTATAAAAAATTTATTGTTGCCGGCAGGTTCGTCTTTAAAGCCATACTTAATGCTATTGGTCACTATTTCGTTTAATATAAGCCCCAAAGGAATAGAGGTGTTAATAGAAAGGTTTATGACGTCGTAGTCTTCTTCAATAGTCACATCATCTATTAGATGGTACGAATTAAAAAGTTCAGAAATAAGTTCAGAAGAATATTTGCCAAAATCTATCTTCTTAAATTCAGGATTTTTAAAGAGCATTTTATGTACAAGGGCCATGCTCATTATGCGGTTCTTGGTCTCGCTTATTACTTGTTTCGCTTCCGTATTGTTTATGGCATCTTCCTGCAAATTAAGTAAACCCGAAATAATGGCAAGGTTATTCTTAACACGATGGTGTAATTCGGCCAGCAATATTTCTTTTTCTTTAAGTGATATCTTAACCTCGGCTTTTGTTTTTTCGATATCCTTTAGCTGCACAAGAATTTCTTTATTTTGATTAAAAATGGTTCTGTTCAATAAAAAAGTGAGCAGGCCGGTAAGGAAAACAGACAGGAAAACGTCATAATACCAAAGTACTTTTATTTGCGAAGGCTCTATGGTTTTTACTTGCCAACCCGGCAGATCTACAATTAAACTTAAGGTGAAAGATAGTAAGCAAATAAGAAAATGAAGCGCGGAGCATTTATCAATGCGCGAAGGGTTGTTTAGTAATACAATACTTACTATTACAGGGAAATAAAAAAGATAGGTTCCGGTTTCGGATGGATAATATTGGCCAATAAAAAATAAAGAAAGGTTAACATTTACTGTAAATACAACAAAGGCACTATCTACATGCTTTTTGTAACTTAAAAAAAGAGAGGTTGCGGCAACTGCCATAAACCCTAACTCGATCAGTATTGGAAAATCGGCTTTTATAAAAAACCAATTTGTTAAACCGATCATTAAAAATAAAATAACAATTACATTTAAAAGGTTAACACTTTTAACGCGTCGTTTGTCGTGAAAAGATTGATCGTTTTGGAGTCCGAAATCCAGTACCCGGAAAAAAAGTGCCTTTAAGTTCATTGCAATCGTTGAGGAACCGCAATATAGTAAAAATATAAAAAGCAGGTAATATTACCTGCTTTTTAATAAAATATCTGAAAGAATTTTTATTTATGCTTTTTCCATAACCACTTTACCTTTATAGTAAAGTTTTCCTTCGAACCAATGTGCACGGTGCATTAAATGCGCTTCGCCTGTGGTTGAATCTTTTGAAATTGTCATAGCAGTTGCTTTGTATGTTGCACGACGTGAGTCTCTACGTGAACGCGATAGTTTTCGTTTTGGATTTGGCATGATTTCTTACTTTAATTTTTATTACTCTTTTTTAATTTATTCAATTGCTCCCATAAAGGGTTGTTTTTATTTTCTGGCTCTTCCGATTCAGAAGTTAAACTATCCAGTTTATCCCTTGTTTCGTAATCGCATTTAAACTCTTCTTCATCAAGTTCACATGGCACACGGCGCGCGGGAATAGCTAAAATAATATATTCGTATAAATAGTGAGAGATGTCAAATTCTTCATCCCCTTCTTCAATAACTAAAATTTCGTCATTGCTTTCTTCAGGATTTCCATGTTTAATTACGAGGTTCTCTTCTCCTTCAACCGGAAAATCAAAACCTTTTAAACACCTGTCGCAATCTACATTAACAGTACCCTCAAAATTAAAATGCATTTGTAACAAATGATTTTGTTTTGTGAGTGTAGCTGTAACATTTATATTGCCACTTTGCACCTCGCTATTTTCAATCTTACTAAAGAACTTATCGTTTACCTCGAATTCAAATTCGTGTAAACCAACGGGCAATCCTCCAAACTGTATTACGTACTCACTTTTGCCCATACCTCTCTTTTAAAAAGGACTGCAAATATAGGTTTTTTGTTTGATCTACAAAATATATTAACAAATAAAAGCCTTGCATTTGCCTGTTTTAGGGCTTTGATCTACCCTTTTAAACAAAAAAACCAACCCTTTTTAGAGATGGTTCTTTTAATTATTTAAAAAAATAAATCGCTTATTTATGGGTCTTTTCGCTGCTAACAGTCAGTTTTTTACGTCCACGTGAACGTCTTGCTGCTATTACACGGCGACCGTTTGCCGATGCCATGCGCTCTCTGAATCCATGTTTATTTTTTCTTTTACGTTGCGATGGTTGAAAGGTCCTTTTCATGATATTAAATATTTACTTGTTATTTACTTTTAAAAATGGATTGCAAATATAGCGGTAATTTTTATTTCGGCAAACTTTATTTAAAATCCCGGACTCCGCAAACATGCTTTTTTGTTAAATTTTCACCAAAATCGTGCATTTCAGAGCATAGAAAAATAAAAACAGATGACTTTTATTTTTTTAAGGAGAAGTCAAAACTGAATTAATCGAGATTAAAATCAAAGAAAGTCCACCAAAATGAGTCCGAAATCGTCATTTTGCCATAATTTTCAGTAAAAAGCTACTTAATAAAGAGAAAGAGGTTAATTTTTATCCTTATTCAGGATAAAAAAAGCAGGAAAATCAAAGAAACCTGTAAAGCCGCTTATACTCATCCTGTCGTTCAAGCAATAAGGGTTTTCCCAGAGTATATTGCACCAGAACGTGAATAAACGCTTTAGTAAAGGTCTTCATTTCCATTGTAACTTCTACGAAGTCTACTTTTTTACTTAAAAATTGTTTGAGGTAAGTAAAAATCAGGTACACTAAATTGGATATTAATATATGTACAGCATTAAACTTCATTTCTCTTGCAGGCATATATTTCCAGCCAAATTCTTTTAGCAGTGAGAAATTACATTCATGGTGCGCACGTGTATTATACGTTTTTATAACATCCTCATTATTTAAATTCCAATTGTTTGTAGCAATTCCGTGATGCTTCTCTATTCTATTACCTTTCTCATAACCATATTTTTTAAAATGAACGATTCTGATTTTTTCCTTACCAAACATATAATCTGTATCTGCAATTTTGAGTGTTGCTTTCTTAACTACTTTTTCTTTAAAATTTAAGATTGCGTCTTGAAGTGAAGCCTTGTTAACATTTGCATCAGATGACATATAAAATGGAATGTTTTCTTTATTTAAATATTGAACAATTTTCCTAGATAATCCTGCATTGTCACTTCTTACAAGTTTTATTCTTAATCCTTCTGCTTTAATTATTTCAATACATTGAATAAGGAATTCAAGATTTCTAAAACCAGCATGGCTATTTCCATTTCTAATTTCAGATAGAATTGGAATACCACCAAGCATAACAGTTAATGGACTATATCCATTTCCTCCTTTAAGAAAGCTGAAGCGAGAGTCACTAATGTCTGTTGGAATAAATGTGGCATCAATATCCAACTCATATGCTTCATCTTTTTTTAATATTCCAAGAAGTATAGCTGTTTTTAGATTTAGAAGATTAAGCTTTTCATTCCAGTTGATTTCATTGTTTTTCTTGTCCTTTTCTTTTTTGACGGTTTCGAAATCCAATTTATTAAACTTAGAATGGTCTTTATAAGCTTCGTGATAAGACCAATATTCATTCTCAACTGCAAGCCGTTTGAAGGCTCGTGAAATTGTATCAGGTGTCATACCTAATTTGAATTTTTTATTTTGACGTAATGCATCTCTATGGTCAAATATATGTTCAAGGCGTGTTGTTCCACCTAAGACATTAATTGTCCACGATTGAATTAAGTCGGAATAGCTATATCTTGCTATGCCTCTACTTCCCAGTCTTTCATCAATAGAAGACCAGAGGTTAGTTTTGGACAGTATGCCTATAGCATAGTCCATACCCCCACATTTATTAAAGGGGCTAAGTGCTGTTTTCTTTGTTTTCAAACTCAGCAGGCTTTATATAGCACCTGCCGATTGCTTTCGCTGAGTTTATTTTAGGACAGTAGTCTGGATATTTCAGAGGTCAACTACTTTTTGGTGCTATATAAGAAAGCTAACATTTTAACGAGTGTAGGCTCTGGCATAGCCTTCTATGGGGCATCTGCGCTCATTTTCTTATGAAAATGCCTTTAGTTCTTCTATACATATCCTCATACGAAGAACCTTTTTTTCTTTCTTTGATTACAATTACGCTGAAGGTATTAAAAGGTTTCACCAGGTTTAAAATTTAACAATTTTACCTACCTCGGCAGGTAGGCCTTTAATCTTTGTAATTGTCATACCTTTAATTATTAATAATCAACTGAAATGGTAAACTCGTTAAACCAATTAAATAATCCAATGATTAAACACGAGCGTTACTTTGAAGTAATGCGAGACTTCCGAAAAGGGGGTTTTAATCCTGATATGTATGATGAGTTCTTAACACTTGTAAACCAACTTCCAAATATTGCACTGAGAACGCCTGATGATTTCAAAATATTTGATAAATTCAATTTAACCGAAGTTACACGAGCAGATTTTGAAGTAATTGTGAAAGAAGTAAATCGGAGAGCAATTGAAAAAAGTAAATTCTGCTGGCATCCTAGTGCAAGTAATACAACATGCAATATAGATTCAACTGGAAATATTATAGTTAGTGCAGCTCATTCAATTCAAAACAATGGTGTTTTAAGTCAAATAGTAGAAAATGGCTTAGTGACGACATATGCAATTAATAAAGGAGAGTTTGATAGTAAAGAACTTCATAAAAACCATGCTTCTATTTTTTGGGGATTTTGCAATACACACGATGCAATATTTAAGCCAATTGAAACAAATTCTTATACAGGAACCGATGAGCAAAATTTTTTATTTGCATATAGGGGGTTTGTAGTGTCTACACATAAAAAGGTTGAAATGTCAGATTTAATGGATTATGGAGTACAATCTGAAAATGACATTAAACAAAATAAAAAAATATTCGATGATGCTATTCTAGCAAGCAATTATTCAATATTAGAAACAGAGGTCTTTGAATTACCAGCTTTTTATCCCATAGCCGTTTCATCTGCCTTTTACCTTGATTTTGATTTCGAAAAAAACCCCATACCTCATTCAGATGATAGAATGGAAGATATTTTTGTTACACTGCTTCCATTTCAAAATAAAACTTATTTTCTTCTTAGTTATTTTAAACAGGATAAACATTTATATGGGAATTTAGGAAAACAACTTAGGGGTAGGAACAAGTTAAAGTCTGATATTACGATGCTAATTGCTGCGCATACAGAGAATGTTTATTTTAATCCAACCTATTACAATACGTTTATAAAGAAACATGAAGAAAATCTCAATCGGATAATATTTGAAACGCAAATGGATTATGTAAATATTGATGAAGACAATAATCAAACCATTAATTTTTCTTTTACGCCAAACGATTATTTAAATAATCCTCTTGATATTAATTTCTTCGGGTACTAAGCTCAGACTATAATATGTCATTCACACTAAATACAAAAGCAGAAGAAGCATTCAATAAAAGTGCTTATGAATTAATTGCGCTCATTGAGGAATCTGATATTGTAGATGACCATTCAATTAGAGAACTTACTGGTTCTTTAGGTGAAAAACCTGCTGATGACTGGAGCGATATATCGGTTGACGCTCCAATGACCAGTCAAAGAACAACGAACGGTATAAAAATTGATATTTTTGAATTATATAAAGAAAAACAGATTGGATTAAAAGAAGAAAATTATTTTAAATTTAAAAAACTAATAAATAATTTATATAAGATAAAAACAATTTCTGATAAGGTTTCGACTAAATTTTTACATGACAATACTTTTAATTGGCTACTCAAAACATATAAGGCTAAAAAAGCTGATTCTGATTTAATCACTTCTTTAAAGGAAGAAGCTATGAGTATTACAAAAAATTATAAATTCTACTTTAAAATATTAAATCTTGAGATTGAAAAAAAATTCAAAATTGGCAATGTTGAATTTGAATTTATTGAGTCTGATTTTTTTGATACACTAGAAACTGAAAGCTCAACTTCAAATGAGCTAAAAGAAAAATATTTAGGACAGGTTTACTGTAGTTTTATTGCTAAAGACGTTGAAAAATCTAGGGGTATTGAAATAGCTTTAGAAGAATGTTATAAAGCAATGAACGTGTTAAAACTTTTTGCTCGAACTGTATTTTTCCCAGAGCATAGAACTTGCTATGATATTGATACACGTGTAACAGTTAGTGAAGAAAATGAATTCATCGTTCGTAATCTTGATGAGTCTAAACACTTAAACATAAACAAGGCGGCAGGAGCAACTCCATTTACACTTGAATCAACAGCGATAGATGCAATTTTGGTTTCCTCAAAAAGATTAGAAGATTTGATTTCTAATTCTGAACCGAATGAATTGCAACAAATGC
>JAUXSA010000165.1 GCA_030681615.1 Bacteroidota bacterium | reverse complement strand
ACCAACAAATAAACCACCGGGTCTTAAGATACGGCTAACTTCCGCTATCGCTCTTTCTACATCGGGAATGTGCTCTAAAACAGAAGACATATTTACAAGATCAAAACTTCCGTCTTTAAAAGGAAGGTCTTCAGCTGCGGCAACTACTGTGTGTGCGCCGCCTTCAAAAGGTTCAACGCCTTCCCATGTTCCACCTGCATCTTCAATGATCTTTTTTGTTCTTCCGTATCCACAGCCAATATCTACTACTTTTTTGTAACCTTGTTTTACAAGTGTAGCAAGATCATAAGCCTGAACATTTACATCGTATTCACAATTGGGTTGTTGGTCTTCAAAAGATAAAAGCCTTACGCCTTTGCCTGGTATAAATGCTTTTTCGCTCATAAAAAAATAAAGGTATTATTTAATGTCGTTAATTACATTGGTAGCTTCGTAAATATAAATATCTTTTGAGATATTTTTAACCCATTTGTTCTCGCGGTTCAAACGGGTTGTATCGCTTCCAAATTTGGTAATATCATCACTTAATAATTCACCTGAGAAACCTTTAATTTCTTTTCGCAGTTCTTCATATTTTTTATTTTGTTCACGTAATTGTTTTTGTTCTACTCTGAATTTTTCAAGATTCAAACTATATTTAGTATCATCTTTTTTAGATTTTACTTCTTTAGCTTGTGCTTCGATCAAATTAAACTGCGAACTTTTTTTAACGCGCGCCTGGCTGTTCTTAATAACAGAAGAGTAATTTATGTTTTTAAACTCTGTATAATCCGCTTTCGGTATCTCATCCCATGGCATTGGATTATCCATTTCTTTTTCACCCAGTTCTATGAAAGCATAAGGGTCTGGTAATAACACATCCGGAATAACACCTTTTAATTGTGTAGCGCCACCATTTATGCGATAGAATTTTTGTTGCGTGATCTTTACCTGCCCTACAGGTTTAATAGTATCAAACTGTGGTAATAAAAAATTATCAAGGTCAACAAACGATTGTACAGTTCCTTTTCCAAAACTTGGTGTTCCAATAATTACGCCGCGTTTGTAATCTTGTATGGCCGCAGCTAAAATTTCGCTGGCACTGGCACTATTATGGTTTACCAAAATGGTTAACGGACCGTCCCAAACAACATCAGGCGCTCTGTCTTCCATAACATTACGCATATTGTTCTTGCCTTGCACTTGAACTACCGGTCCTTTAGGGAAAAACAAACCGGCCATCATTACAACTTCCTGTAAAGATCCACCGCCATTATCACGAAGGTCAACAATTATACCTTTAACATTTTGCTTTTTTAATTTTTCAATTTCCTTGCGCATGTCATTAGAACAACCACGCGCACCGGTACGGGTAAAATCTGTATAGAATGAGGGTAAATAAATATAACCGATCTTGTTCTTATTTTCAAGTACGGCACTTTTTGCAAATGTTTCTTCAATTTCAATAACATCCCTTATAATTGGAATTACTTTAATAGTATTGTCAGTTTTTTTAACTGTTAATCTTACCTCAGTTCCTTTTTTGCCTTTAATATGTTCAATGGCTTCATCAATATCCATGTTGGTAATATCAACAGGTTCTTTAGTGCCTTCACCAACTTTAATTATTTGATCGCCTTTTTTTAATTCGCCTTGTTTGTAGCTTGGACTTCCAACAATAACTTCGTCAACCATCAGTGCGCCGTCTTTAGATTGTAAACGTGCGCCAATACCTTCAAACTGGCCACTCATTATCTGGTCGAATTTCTTTTTTTCTTTTGGCGCGAAATATTCAGTGTGCGGATCGTAAACACCGGTAATAGCATTTGCAAATGTTGAGAAACGTTCGCGTGGTGTAATTTTATTTAAACGTTTGAACCAGTCTTCATTTGCTTTTAAGGTTTTTCGTCTTGCTTCAACTTCTAAAGTATCATACGATTTTACTTTATAGGCCGTATCTTTCTTTTCAATTGCTTTATCCTGTCTCTCCAGCATTTCATCCAGGCGCAGTATTACCTGGTACTTGATCATCTTGCGCCATTCGTTCTTTAGATCCTCTTCTGATTTTGAATAAACAGTTTTTTCATAATCTGTTTCATATTCTTCATCTACAGTAAAATCAATTGGTTTTGATAAGATCTCTTTGCTCCAGCTTTCTTTTTCTTTTAAACGTTTGTTATAAATACTAACAGACTTTGCATAAAAATCATGGCGTTGGTTCAATAGCTGATCGTCAATATCGCGGCGCGACTTGGCCAGGTCATCAATATCACTTTGAAGTAAGAATTTTTTGTTATAGTCTAAACGCTTAATATAAAGTTCAAATACCTTCTCGCTAAAAGCATCGTCTAATTTTACAGGAGCATAATGGTTTTGGTTAAGGCTTCCGAAAAGTAACTCAAAAATAACATCGTTCTTGTCAAATACGTACTTAACAACCGTAAACGAGGAAAGAATAATAACCCCAACAAATAGAACTGTTTTAGTGGTTATTTTATTTATTAATTTTTGCATATGTACAAATTTAAATTTTTAATACGTAATATCATATTACACAATCACATATTTTGCCATACTTGCTAAAAACTTGTTTAAATATTGTTAAATGTAAATTACGCAGGAATGCTATATTTAGCGGGTAATAAAGATAATTATGATAGATTTTTCACGGGCAGAGCTAACACATTTTTGTGTGCATTTTGTTGGAAATAAAGGGCTGGGCGAAGAGCTGACCTTAAGCGACAAGGTATTTAAATTTAAAGATGACTTTGTAAAAGACACTATTTTGCGATACTTTTTAAGTCCTTTTAAAACCGATATCTACTACCAGTTCAAAGGTAATTTAGATGTTTCTTTGGCAAGTGTGGCCAATGTTTGCGAGGATCTTTTTACCGATCAAAAAGATTTTGTAAAACAAAGTAAGAAGGTTGCCAAACTTTTATACGACCAAAGCATCCATCCAAAGATAAAAGGCGGCGAATTTTATACCTGTTTCTTTAAAGATGCAGTTGTGGATGGAGAATTATGTAATGCTTTAGGATTTTTTAAGACAGAGAATAAAGAAACCTACCTGAAAGTTTATCAGCATGTTGACAATTTTGACATCGACTGCGATAATGGCATAAATATTAATAAACTTGATAAAGGTTGCCTGGTATTTGAGTCTGATAAAATGAAAGGTTACAAACTTAGTATAATTGATACTAATAACCGTAATGCAGAATGCGCCCTGTATTGGCAAGAAGACTTTTTAAACGCAGTTATTAAGCCTAACGGTTATTACCATACCAAAAATTTTATTGATACATCCAGAGGTTTCTGTGAAGAAATTTTGACAGAAGAGAATAATGTAAACAAGCAGGATCAAATGATGATGCTAAACAGGAGCACATCGTACTTTAAGGAAAAAGACAGATTTGATCTAAAGGATTTTGAAAAAGATGTTTTAGTTGAGCCGAAGTTAATAGGTGCGTTTAAAGAATACCGCCAGGATTTTAATAAAAGAATGGATCTAACAGCTATTGATGAATTTGATGTTTCGCAAACTGCTGTAAAAAAGAACCAAAAGTATATGCGCTCTGTTGTTAAGCTTGATAAGAACTTCCACATTTATATTCATGCACGACATGATTATGTAGAGCGCGGTTATGATGAGGAGAAAGGTTTAAAATACTATAAACTATTTTATGTGAACGAAGAGCAGGGGTAACTCACTTCTCTTTCTTTTTACGATAAGTAAAAATTGTTGTAGCGCCTTTGGTTAAAATAAGGTTTTCGGCAGTTTGTTTATATTCTAACTGTGTAAAGTCTTTTAAAACGTAGGCTTCCGCTTTAAAGTCTTCCGGCTGTGTGCACAAATTATCGCTCACTTCCATGCCTCCCAAAAAAATTATTTTATTTCCGTTGATCTTATATTTTCCCGAAAAGGCATTGCAGCCGTAACCAGAATAAGTACTATCATTAAATCGTAAAATAGAATGATCGTGGCTTAAAGTAACGGTTGTTTTTTCTTTTTTATCTTCAATTTTGGTTAAGATCCAGGTAATATCTTTAATGCCTATTTGGGCAGCTGCAGAGAGAAAAACTATGTTTAGCAGAATGATTAAGAGAAGTTTCATTAATTAAAATTAAAGCAGCATTAACTCTCTGCTTTCTTTTTAACAATCAAAATCATGTTTTGTTCAAGCGGTAAATAACCAAATTCGTAGCAATAAATATACGTGTGGTTATTTTTTGTGGTGATCTGGTTAGTGTAGAAATTAAAATTAAAACCTTTGTCTATTAATTTTTGCTTGGCAATTTTAGTGGTATCACCATGTAGGCTCTCTTCAAGGATGCGGCGGTTCTTGCGTAAAGAATTATTTATATTCCTTACATAATTATTTGTATCGCTATTTACCTTATTATTAAAGGCATTGCGACACATATCGCTGCAAAATTTCTTATCAATTCGGCCCTTAATAATTTCGCCGCATTCGGGACAAGTGCGTTTTTCCATAATTAAGCTATAATTTTCAATGTGTTCTTTACTAATTTGGCTTTTTGCTTTGCTTTTAAAATATCTTCATCAACAATTGTAGCGTGACCCATTTTGCGGTAAGGTTTTGTGGTTGCTTTACCGTATAAATGCACATAAACACCGCTAAACTTTAAAACATCTTCTAATCCCTGGTAAATAGCAGTTCCTGAGTAACCAAAATCGCCCAATAAATTTATCATTACACCAGGTTTAATAATAGCGGTATCACCCAAAGGCAGGTTTAAAATGGCACGCCATTGTTGTTCAAATTGCGAGGTAATATTTCCTTCAATAGTATGGTGACCCGAGTTATGGGTGCGCGGAGCGATCTCATTCACTAGAACTTTGCCGTCTTTGGTCAAAAATAATTCAACAGCCAGCAAACCAATAATACCAAGCTTTTCGGCTATATCCGTTGCTAGCTTAAGCGCGTCTTTTTCAACGCTTTTTTTAATATTGGCGGGACTAAACAAAAATTCCACCAAATTAGCTTCCGGGTTAAACTCACATTCCACCACCGGAAAACACTTTATCTCACCGCTGGCACTACGGGCAACAATTACCGAAAGTTCTTTATCAAAATCAACCAAACGTTCTAAAACAGAGGGGGCATCAAAAGATTTATCCAAATGGTGCGGGTTAACTAGTTTTACAACACCTTTGCCATCGTAGCCACCTTTGCGTAGCTTTTGAAAAAACGGAAAATAATCGCCGTATTTTGAAATTTGTGCTTTATTCTCCACTAAAAAAAAGTCAGGACTTGGAATGTTATTACGCTGGTAGAACATCTTTTGCAAACCCTTATCCTGTATCATTTCAATAATATGTGGTTGTGGATATACCTTTTTCCCTTCTTTTTCAAGGTCTTTAAGCGCTTCCACATTCACATTCTCTATCTCAATAGTGATCAGGTCTTTGTCTTTACCAAAATCGTAAACCGTCTCATAATCATTTAAATTGCCATGCGAGAATTTTTTTACAAGATGTCTGCAAGGTGCATTTTTATCAGGATCAAGTACAGATATAGTTAAATTAAGGTTTATAGCATTTTGAATAAGCATTCTTCCCAGTTGGCCACCACCTAATATGCCTATATTTATTTGTTGAATGGTTTTATTCATGTATCAATTATTTGATTGGTAAAGATAATTAAACTAAAATTGATACCTTTAAATAACTTATTAAATACATGAAAAAAATTTTACTATTTACCCTTTTGTCATTTGTTGGAATTGCAACTGCCCAGGAAGGATTTAAATGCGGCTTTCTTGAAGCAAACGAATATTTATTTAAAGAAGACCCAACCGCCAAACAAAGATTTGAGAGGTTAATCCAGGAAGCTAATAATCAAGCTAATAATAGCTCGCAGTTAAGAACTGCTGCAATTACTTATACCATTCCTGTTGTTTTTCATATTTTACATTTAGGAGGCTCTGAAAATATTAGTGATGCGCAAATTAATAGTGCGATGACGGTTTTAAACCGGGATTTTAAAAAATTAAATTCAGATACTACAAGTATTATAGCCCAGTTTAAACCTATAGCGGCTAATTGCGAGATGGAGTTTAGGTTAGCTACTTTAGATGAGAATGGTGTTTGTACTAACGGTATCACACGTCATTATACGCCAAATACAAATTGGTCGCCAAGTGGTGGGTTTTATTTGTACACATGGGATCGCACGAAATATTTAAATATTTATGTAGTTAAGACCATGCAAAGTGGTGCGGCTGGTTATACTTTTTTACCTGGTACAGCAAGCGCCAATTCTGATGCGATAGTAATGTTGCATAATTATGTTGGTAATATAGGAACGTCCAATTCTTTTTCATCCAGAACTCTAACGCATGAGGTGGGCCATTGGTTCAATTTGCAACATGTTTGGGGAAGCACTAATAACCCCGGTGTTGCTTGCGGAGATGATGGCGTTAGCGATACACCTATTACAAAAGGACATTCAAGCTGCCAGTTAAATTCGGCTGTTTGTACATCGGGGGTTGTAGAGAACGTTCAAAATTATATGGAATATGCTTATTGCTCAAGAATGTTCACACAAGGGCAAAAGACCAGGATGCATAATTGTATAATTAGCGGTATTGCCGGACGGGATAATCTTTCAACCAACGCCAACTTAATAGCAACCGGTGTAATCAATCCCAACCCAAATTGCGCTCCAAAAGCAGAATTTATTTCAAATCCGGTTACCTGCGTAGGTAATAATTTTAGCTTCACCGATCTTAGTTATAATGCCACTGCCACAAGTTGGTTGTGGAGCAGCCCTTCGGCGGCAAATACATCTACTGCGCAAAATGGAACATTATCTTTTACTGCTTCGGGCATTGCTTCTGTAAAATTAAAAGTAGGCAATGCTTTTGGCGAAGACTCTGTAACTAAACAAGTATTGATTGTTTTAGCCGGACCAAATAGCGGAACATTAAATATTACACAAGGCTTTGAAACCGTTTTTCCGGATAGTAACTGGATTGCTACAATACCACAATACGGAGGCGGTTTTAAAACTAATACAGTAACTGCCGCTACAGGCACAAATTGTGCCTGGGTAAATAATTTTTTCGATAACCCAAATGGTGCAGTTAGTATTTATAGTCCTATGTATAACCTCCAAAACATTATTAACGTACCGCAATTATCTTTTAAATATGCTTATGCGCAAAAAAATACAAGTAATAATGATGCTTTAAAGGTATTTGTTTCTATTAATTGCGGTAGTAATTGGACTCAACTATACGCTAAAAGTGGCGCGCAGTTAAGCACTACAGGTACATTAATTACTTCAGCCTATCTAACGCCACAACCTGCAGAATGGGTTACAGAGGCTTTGGCTTTAGGAAGTTATGTAGGTAACCCACAGGTGGCATTTAAAATTGAGTTTACACCTTTTGCTTCAGGGCCGGGTAACAATATTTTTATTGATGACATCAATGTGAGTGGGATTGTGAGCGTGAAAGAAAATAATTCTGTTTTAAATAATGTTACAGTATTTCCAAATCCTACAACAGGCATGTTGAATTTTAAATTAGGAACGACCCATGATAAAAACGTAAAGGTTCAATTTTTAAACTCGCTTGGGCAGGTTTTAATAGATGAAAACCTCGGTCAGGATTTATCATTCAACATTCAGCACTTCCCGGCAGGTATTTATTTTGTAAAATTAAGTTCATCAGAAGGGAACAAAATGGTTAAAATTATAAAAGAGTAATATGAGAAAATTCTATAATTATTTTGTTATTCTTGTTAGTGTAATTACATTTTTTAATTGTTCGGCACCAACTTCAGAAACTGTTACAGTAAATGCGATCGGCGCCTATCCCGAAATTGAAAAAGTAAACTGGCTCGTTGGTACATGGCAAAATAAATCACCCGAGGTTAGTTCTACCGAAGTTTGGGAAAAGAAAAACGATTCTACTTTAGCAGGAATTAGTTTTGCGATTGTTGGAAAAGATACAGTTTCATACGAAACAGTTAGTCTTGAACAAAATGGAAAAGCAACATACTATATACCAACTGTAAAAGAACAGAACAACGCACAGCCTGTAAAATTTACCTTAACAAGTTCTATCGGCAATAAAATTGTTTTTGAGAATCCAACACACGATTTTCCAACTAAGATCACTTACAATAAGATCACTAACGATTCTATGGTTGCAGAAATTTCTGGCAAAATAGAAGGTAAAGAAAGAGCAGAACAGTTTCCGTTTGTACGAAAGAAATAACATTTTTCTACTAAAACCATTTTAGCTGAGTAAATAATACTTTTGGGTTATTGTAAAAATTCCTGTTACAACATACTTAGTTTATGTTTGTAAAAAAATATCCCATTATTATGAAAACAAAATTACTCTTATCTATTTCTTTGGTATTAGCAACATTTTTTACTAGAGCCCAATGCGCAAATACACAAACGGCTAACATTACAATAACAAACACTACAGTTCTTACACCCGGATCAAATGGAGTAGTATTGATCTGCAGTACAGGTATGTTGTATGATACTTTGCAAAACTCAAGTGTGATAAGATATTATCTTGAGCCTGGTGCGAAACTAATAGTAAAAAATGGTTCAACTCTTCTTATTGCTATGAAAGCTACTTCAAGTTTTACAAATTATGGTTACCCTCCTTTCAATAAAATGGTTTACGCCGAACCCGGTGCAACTATGGTTACAACAGGTACTGTTCCTATTAATCCAACTACCTGTTCTGTTGTATCTTTTCCGGCTTCACCACTTTGTGCTCCAACTACGATCAGCGAAAAAAGTAATCTATCAAACCTGACCTCATTCTTTCCTAATCCTGCAAAAAATAATTTGACAATTATTAATGACAACTCCGCAGTTTTACATGCATCAGTAATTAATGCATTAGGACAAAAAGTTAGATCTTTTATAATTGAAACTGGTAAAAAGAACGTAGATGTAAGCGATCTGCCTGGAGGTCTTTATTATTTATCTCTTTCAGAAAATGGAAAAGTGATCTCAACGAAAAAATTGGTCATTGCAAAATAAAAATTTTAAGTAAAAGCACAGATCTTATTGGTCTGTGCTTTTTTATTTAGGCATACTTAATAGCGTTATCAAAGGTCTCTTCGTTACTATGCATTACCTGCAGTTCCCAACCGCTTGGATATGGTGCTTCAAGCAATGAACCTTTTAAGAGATACGGATACATTTCTGCATAAGTTTGTATCTGGTTAGCACTTACCCTGCGATAAATATGCGAGCGGTGTAATTTATCCGGATGATCAATTCCAGCTGCCGACATTAATTCAACTGCTGCTTTAATTGTTTCGCGCTGGTAATTAGCCACCCGTACTTTTTTATCATTTACATCTAAGCCTTTGTATAATTTCGGATTTTGAGTAGCTACACCGGTTGGGCAGGTATTTGTGTTACACTCTAAAGCTTGTATGCACCCAACGGCCAGCATCATGGCGCGTGCACCATTGCACATATCAGCACCAAGTGAAATATTTTTCACAAGATCAAACCCTGTATGCACTTTTCCTGAAGCAATTATTTTTATATTCTTTTTTAAACCAAATCCATGTAAGGCATCGTAAACAAAAGCCAATGCATCTCTTAAAGGCATACCAACAGAATTACTAAACTCCAATGGTGCTGCACCCGTTCCGCCTTCGCCACCATCTACAGTTATAAAGTCGGGCATAATTTGTGTTTTTATCATGGCTTTACAAATGGCAATAAATTGGCTTTTTTGGCCGATGCATAATTTAAAGCCAACAGGTTTTCCACCACTCAGGTCGCGTAATTGTTTTATAAAATATAATAATTCAACCGGTGTTTTAAAGGCAGTGTGATAGGGTGGAGAAAGAACATCTTTTCCTTTTTCCACTAAACGGATCTTCGCTATCTCATCAGTTACCTTTGCAGCAGGTAAAATACCACCATGGCCTGGTTTAGCACCCTGTGATAGTTTTATCTCTATCATTTTTACACTTGGCTGATGTGCTCTTTCTTCAAATGCTTTGTAATTGAAGGTGCCGTCAGAATTTCTGCAGCTAAAATAACCGGTACCAATTTGCCAGATCACATCTCCTCCGGGTTCTAAGTGGTATGGACTTAATCCTCCTTCACCGGTATTGTGTGCAAATTTTCCAAGTTTAGCACCACCGTTTAAAGCCATAATTGCATTTTTACTTAACGAACCATAACTCATAGCCGAAATATTAAAGATACTGGCAGAGTAGGGTTGCTTGCAATCGGGGCCACCCACTAATACGCGCGGATCGTGACTAACTTTATCATGATGTAAAGGACTAATAGAATGATTTAACCATTCGTAACCTGATTGGTAAACATCTAACTGTGTTCCAAAAGGTGTTGTATCATTTACTTTTTTTGAACGTTGATAAATTACATTTCTGCTCAGTCGGTTAAAGGGCGCACCGTCTGTATCCGATTCAATAAAATATTGATATACCTTTGGGCGCATCCATTCGGCCCACCATCGCATACGGCCTATAACCGGGAAATTGTATTTTAAAGAATGTTTGGTTTGTGTAAGGTCTTTTATGCCCAACAAAATTATTGGACCAATTAACACGAAGCTCCACAAGACCCAGTTAAAGAAATAACCTAAGGTGCCAATTATTAAGCATACAACAATTGAAATGATAGCGAATTTTGTCCTCATACACGTAAATAGATAAAATGAAAGTTAAATTGAATATAAATATAATAAAACAATTTTTCTATAAGAAGTAAATAAGATCAGCGGTTTGACCGAATAAAGCCTGCGTTTGCTAAATTTAATGTCTGTATGTGCCTTCAAAAGCGTATCTTAGCGCAATATTTAATAAAAATACACATTGACATTCGACGATTTTAATTTTGAAAGTTCTTTACTTGAAGGGCTTTACAGCATGGGCTACAAAACACCCACACCCATCCAACAACAAGCAATCCCGGTTATTACAGATAATAAAGATCTTATTGCCTGCGCGCAAACCGGCACAGGTAAAACGGCTGCTTATCTTTTACCTATCATAAACCATATTTTACACGCCCCTACAAGGCATTTAAATACCCTTATTATTGCCCCCACACGCGAATTAGTTGTTCAGATAGATCAGCAAATTGATGGTATGGGTTATTTTTGTTCGGTTGGCTCTATGTCAATATACGGCGGGAGTGATGGTATGACCTGGGAAAAACAAAAACATGCTTTAAAAGAAGGTGTGGATATTGTAGTTGCAACCCCTGGTCGTTTAATTTCTTTATTGCAGGCTGGTGATATTAATTTTGAGCATTTACAACATTTGGTTTTAGATGAAGCCGATAGAATGCTTGATATGGGCTTTTTTGACGACATTAAAGCCATAATAAGTTATTTACCTAAAAAGAGACAGACCATTTTGTTTTCGGCAACCATGCCGCCTAAAATGCGTTTATTGGCAAAAGAGATCTCTAACGATCCTGAGCAAATAAATATTGCCATCAGTAAACCCGCAGCTGGTATCGTTCAGCAAGCATATTTAGTATTTGATAATCAAAAAGAGGCTTTAATAAAAAGTATTCTAAAGAATGATGATTACCAATCGGTAATTATATTTTCTTCAACCAAAGAAAATGTAAAATTGCTTGAAAAGACCTTAAGAAGTATTGACGGATCGATCAAAGCATTTCACTCGGATCTTGAGCAACCAGAAAGGGAAGAGATCATGCGTGACTTTAAAGCAAAGAAATTGAGGATCTTAATTGGAACAGATATTTTATCGCGTGGTATTGATGTGGATGGAATTTCTTTAGTTGTAAATTATGATGCGCCCGGCGATCCTGAAGATTATATTCACCGTATTGGCCGCACGGCCAGAGCTTCTAAAGCGGGTGTTGCAATTACATTTATCAATCAATACGATCAACAAAAATTTGGCCGCATAGAAGCCTTAATGGGTTATGATGTAACCAAAATGCCTTTACCTGAAGGTTTAGGTGTTGGTCCGGTTTATGACCCGCATGCTGTAGTTAAAAAGCCGGCAAAATTTGGCAGCAAACCAAAAGGACGTTTTAATCAAAAGGATAGGAAGAGGTAGTAATTATTTCTGGTTTCAAGTTTCTTGTTTTAAAATATTTGTCACCCTGAGCTTGTCGATGGGCTATTTTTTTAAGCCTTCTCTGATTTCTACCAATACATTTTTAATATCACGAAGCAATTCATCGTTCATCGTTGAACCTTTTGAATCGCTGGTAACGGAAGTGAACTGGTATTTTTCTTTCATTACTTTTTCACGTTGATTTAATATTTCCAGTTTAAATTTTTCGGCATCGTTTATTCCCAACATACTCATTACATTATTTGCAT
Source organism: Bacteroidota bacterium (assembly GCA_030681615.1). Taxonomy (GTDB): domain Bacteria; phylum Bacteroidota; class Bacteroidia; order B-17B0; family Aurantibacillaceae; genus Aurantibacillus. Next base: position 20,973 of record JAUXSA010000165.1, on the reverse strand, counting down.
GGGCACCACCACCGCCGGCAGTTTCAATACGTATAAGCGTTAAACCAAAAGATCGGAGGATAGGACCCCCGTAAAAAGAAAGGTCCTGTATGTTTTCCAATGGAATTGTTTTTTCAATATGAAAAATAATTCCTTTTGAGAACCTTAGATTTTTTGTGGTTAACTGACACTCCAAAGTATGAAAGAATTTATTGCTGATCCATTGACCTAAGCCACATAACCAAAATGGTAAAATAAGCCAACCAATAAAAGAAATGAATAAATAAAATAACACTATTAAAAAAATGTAGGTCTTAACTTTTGGATTAAAAGTTGCCTTGTTTAATATTACTTCGTTGTCTATCATAATTTTTTAAATTTTGTCAGTTCGAGTAGCGAAACGGAGTGGAGCGTATCGAGAACGCTTCTCGATACATTCCTCCTGTCGTTGGAATTACTCGAAGTGACATTGTCACATTATTCTAACCTTTGGCCTAAAATGCTTATCGCATTAAAACCATCTTGCCAAAATCTTTCACAAAATATTTATCGGCAGCATTACCTGATTTTTCAATATCGTTGCCATTAAGTTTGGTAACTATTTTGTACAAATAAACACCGTTGCCCAACTTATCTCCATATTCGTCTTTTCCGTCCCAGGCGTAATCAGTAATGTTCCGTCCTATGTGTACATTTCCTAATTCTGATCGTTGTATCTCTCTAACAATTTTACCGGTAATGGTCATAATTTGTATAGTGAATACTTCCGGCACCTCACTACCCGTTAGTGTAAATACAAATTTTGTGCTTGTGCTAAAAGGGTTAGGGTAGTTTAACACGTTGGTAACCGTTGGTTTATTATTTATCTCGAACTGGATCTTGTAGTCCTGCGAACCTGAGTTGTTACGGCTCCTGTCTTTTGCCTGAACGATGAGCATATATTTTCCGTCCACCGCAAATGTTGGGTTATAAGTTATACTGCAACTGTTCTTAGGTAAGCTGGCCGGTGTAAACTGTAAGTCCTGCGCAAAATAAATACGCTGTTGCAAACTTTGGTTGGGCGCCTGCACAAACACTGCAAAAGAACCTGTATCGTTTAATGCTAAAAATCTATTTTCATCTTTTAGGGTCACTAAAATAGAAGGCTTTGCGGAAACAATATCTCCGTTTAAAATGCGTATACCGTCAAATGTCACATCCAGCAATGGATTGGTAATATCTTTAGAAACTTTAAAGGCATACCTGCCTAAATTATTAAATTGTGTTTGTTCTTTTTGGTATTTAGAATTGGTAAGAGGATTTACATAGATCCACAATGCATTGTTGCCAACGTATTGGTATGAGTTTATTTTCACGGTATCAATAAAGATCTGTCCCGGCACAAAGGGTTTCGATTTCATTTTTTGTGGCAGCGGGGTTTGGTTACGGTTGTTATCTTCTATCCAATAAGTAACCACCAAACTATCGGTAAAATTCTTAACGCCAATATTCTCTATCGGGAATTTAAAAGTTACTTCATCACCTTCCTGCAAGGTATCATTTATACTTTGAAAGCCCTTTAATGGATTGATAGCGCATTCAGGGGCTTCATCATAAATTACCTGCCATTTTTTTAATTGTGGTGATGTAGTGTTTATATTATCCTTCATAAAAGCAACCAGCTTTAAATATGGATGTACGGCTGCATCAGCATAATTGTATAGCGCTAAAATATCAGTACTGTCCTGTATAAAAGTGTGTAATGTATCTATTTGCCCATTATTTCTTATACCCACTAATTTTAAAACAGTTGTGTCGCCTGCCAACGCATCAATACTTTTTACACGCCAGTGTAAGCTGTTCCATTTATAAGAAGGCCCGATGATCTCAGAGGTAACATAACCATTACTCCATCTTGTTTTAATACTATCATTCAACGTAATAATTGATTGTTTGTTCGTCCCTTTTACTTCATGTCCCTGCCCGGCAATCATTCCTTTTTTACCGAATAAGATATACGGCACAGTGTCTGCCGTTGTGCGTATGGTTACAGCACCAATACTTTCAAAGGCATTATAAAGTGAATTATTATAGGTTGTAATTTCTGCATAGGTTGGGTTTTGAGCACCCATGGTATATGCTAACACATAATTATTAGTTGGAATTGTATTCAGGAAATTTTCCATGCTTGTTTTCCAATTACCAAAACCACAATAATTGGCAGCGCCAAAAGAATAAACACGTAACACCTGGTTAGACACACAAACACAATTGCTATAGGTTCCCGGTCCGGCCGCTGGCCAGTTAACACTTATTACATCATCGGGTTGGCCACTGATAGAATCAAAGACTGCAAAATTCCAGCCATCCGGTGCGCAACCCCAACTTGAGAGTGTTAGATTATTAAAAAAGAAATTAATGTTAGTTGGAAAAATGGCAGGTTGTATACCGTTACGGCAGGCAATACTTTGTTTAGTATTCTCAAATACAAATTGTCTGATGGATTTTTTATAATTCACAAACTGGTAGTTGTCATTTTTAAACTGATGAAAATGTGCCTGAGCCCAACCACGTTTTGTACCAATGGTCTGGAAAGAACTTTCGCGCCATATAAAAGGGGTTGTGGGCAAAGTACTATCCCGGCTTACACGCCAAAAATAAACCGTACTATCAGCAAAAGGTAAATTTACATTCCATTCTAAAACACCACCGCTGCTGGTCATTAAAGTAGATTGTATAGGACTCAAAAATTTATCGCAGGTATCTAATTGAAAACGGTATGTAGCAGTTGGGGCAAAAGGATCAGTTGTAGAAGCTTTTAAGGTAATGGTACTTGTTTTGGGTACAATTGCATATTTGTAAGGATACACGGGCACCACATCACCCCCGGGAATAAAAATGTCAACTGTTCCTAATGTACTATTGTTGGTTTCTATGCTTTCACCGATCTCGTTAAACTCATCCAGTTTTACTTTAAATTTATTTAAACCAATGCCGCGGTTAAAATCTATCTGCGTAAAAAACACTAAACTGTCTTTAAAAAATGGCGCCAGTTTTCTTTTAAAGATAGTGCTTGAATCGCCATTAGGGAAAAAACGTTCTACCTTAACAAAAATAGAGTCACTTACCGCTTTACCTAAATTTTTCATTTTAATTACAAGGCCTAACGAATCGGTATATTTTTTTGTATTAAAAACAACATCACTGTTTTTTATTTGATAATCGGGTAGGGCACCAACACTTATCTTTAAAGATGGATCACCGTGAAGTGTCATATCTGAACTTGTAAATTGTGTTATTTTATCAAAAGAGAATGCATTGTTTATAGCGGCGGATTTTATAATATCTCCAATACCCTGGTTGTAATGCGTTTTTGATAGCGCCTGGTAGAACCAATTATCATAAGTATTTAAAGCATGCACAAAGCCCAAAGACGTTGCCGCTAAAAAACCAATACTACCTTTTTGATTAGAAAAAACAAATTTCTCACTTACCGATTGCCTGCCCGGAATATGGATATTACCTGAGTAACATGAATTCGCAATTACAAATGGATATTTACCGGTATTATTATAAACTTCAGGGTCATCAATAGCCTGGTCAAATCCTTGTTCGGAACCATGCCCGAAAAAATTTATCAGTGCCGCGCCATTACTTATTATTCCTTTTATACTATCGCTTATTGCAGTTTGAATAGGGGCGGTAGTATTTTTTTTGAAAGTAAATACTTCACCGCCAAAAAGTGTGTCTTTAATTATTTGCTCATAGCTGGCCATGTAAGATGAAAGTAGGTTGGCAAGATTGGTTTCGTCGCCACCAACAAAATGCAATACACGTTTTTTCCAATCGGCTGGCGTAGTGCTTTCATGTTGCTGTACCTTGGCCAGGTAAATATTTACATCTGTATTTGATAGAGCGGCGATCCGGCCAATTGGAATTTCAGGAGCAAATATATTTGTGTTGGTTGGCGTTAAAACAGAAGTTAAAAGGTTATCGCAACTTGGTATGCCCATTGTGGGTATCAGGTTAACTGATTGTGTGCCTGTAGTAAGGGCATCGCAACCTACACCTTTTCCTATTAGAAAAACATATTTTGGTACAGATGTTAAACTATCTTTTAAAAATTTACAAAAATTCTTTATAGCTAAAGGGTGTTTATTGATGCCATAACAAAATTGTTCGTACAGTTCGCTAACATCAGCCGAAATAACATTGTATGAACCACCTGCAATTGTTTGGCGGTAATTTTTATACGACATTGCACCTGACTGCAAATTTTTATGATAAATAATAACAAACGGATTACCTGAAGGTGAATTTTTATAATTAGTAAATGTACCTGTTTGGTTTACCGGTATTAAAGCCGGAACGGCAATGGTTTGCGACTCTGCGGCCAGGATACACAGTTTACGACCGGTGCCATTTGGTATTACGGCCCTTACCTGTGGTGCAGGCGTTAGTTTTGTAGTTATTTTTTTATTATTAGTAATATCATACAATAACACACTTGAAGAAGCTGCCAGGTTAAAATTCGAGAAATTAAAAAATGTCTTAGGAAAAGAGGGATGATTATCAATAAATAATTTGTAAAACGATTTGTTATCAAGATCAGGTAGCTGTGGATGAAAAAAGTTGATGTAATGCAACATGGTATTGTTGCTTATGGATGCCAATGATGGCACAGCAACTGATTGCAAGGAAATATTGGTTGTGTTATTTGTGTTTTGCGAATTTAAAGTATAGGTTCGTCTCACCGGTAAAAAGCCGGTAAAAACGGTATCGGCTAATTGTATGCTGCTGTTATTTTGATCGGTGTAAAATGTTCTTACCTGGTGGTCTTTGTTAAATGTAAGATCAATGCTGAGTCCTGAAAAATTTATAGAAACAAAAACAGGCAAGCCGCCAACCGTATAGGTATTTAAATTTGAGAACGTTGTGGTAACTGAACTCCCTTTTGCAAAAGCAAGTCCTTTCCCTTCAGCCTGTGTATAACAAGGGTTGTTTGCACCAGAGTTATATTCTGCCACAGAATTGTAAACTGAGTTACCGGTTAATATTTTTTCGGAATAAAAATAATTACCTGTAGGGTAAAGGGCGGCAGTTGTATCGCTTTCAAGAGTATAACGCTTATTGTTAGTTAAGTTATTTACAGTAATAAAACCATAAAGTGTATCGTTAAAAAGGGGTGCGTAAGGATTGGGAAGATAATTAATGCCGGTATAAATGAGTGAATCTACATCGCCCATATACGGGCTGGCGTAGAACTCAACATAATCGCCACTATTTATTTGGTTATCACTTTCACCATTAATAAAAAGATGTTTTTCTTTTCCTTTAATAAATAGCTGAAGATTTTTTGGATTTAAAGTACTTAAATTAAAGCGGGTAGAAAGGGTAGTAGAATCAATTCTGTAAATACCTTCTTTAGAAATTGGGAATTTAAAATACTGCTGAGAAAAGTTTATCCACTCATTACCATAACTCTGGGCTTTAATGGTAAATGCAACAAAACAAAATATGCTTATTGCGAGTAGTTTTCTCACTTGTTCATTTTTTTATTGATATCTATTTTTAATGAAAAAATATTTGAATATAAAGCAATAGACCTGTCGCCAATATCAGTCAACGCATAATCTAAAGTAAAGATCTTGTACTTAACACCTACGCCAAAGTTGGGTTGAAAAGTAGTAATGTATTTTGTGGCATCATCGCTTAATTGTTTTTGAATGTTGCCAATGCCGCCTCTCAAATAAACAAAGCCTTTGTAACCAACTTCAGTACCAAAAGCAGGTTCCATACTCCAAAGATCTGTTTTTACCACTGTATTTCTTTTTCCGTCAAACGTGTTTATTAAATTTAATTCTCCTAATACAGAGATTCTGTCTTTCCAGAATAAAAAGCTACGCGCAGTGCCTAATATTAATTTTGGAGCAGTTACTTCGATAGAGGAAGAAGGGATCTCGTTACCTGTTTGTTGAAAAGTAGCAATGTCCTTTTCACTTAAATTATAACTCCAGGCATTAAAGGTTCCTGTAACATCTCTTGCCATTGCAGCAAATTTCCAGTTCTTGTAATTATATTTTGCACCGGCATCCAATCCAAAACCCCAGGCACCACCAAACTGGCCAAGCTTACGGCGAATGATCTTAAAATTTCCGCCAACTTCAACACCTTTTAATTGAGGAATATTGCGGGCGTAACTTAATAAAGCTGCAAAATCTACCGCGTTAAAAGTGGTTATCCTGTTGTAATCTACATTGCCATTAGCATCAACAAGGTCAAGCGTATTTGGGATATTATCCACACCAAAACGTAAAATAGAAATGCCGGCAACGCTGTTACTGTCAATTCTTTTTGAAACACCTATGTAATCGTATTTGGCAATACCGGCAAAATACTCGGCATGCATTAAACTCACTTCAATATCGCTTTTTTGCTTTAATAATCCCGCAGGGTTCCAGTAACCTGAATTAACACCTTCAACGCTGGTAATATTGGCATTGCCCATACCCAAAGCGCGTGCTCCTACACCAATATTTAAGAATTCGTTACTGTATTTACGAAATTGGGCTTTTGCAGCCAGCGAAAACACTACCAAAAAGAGAATAAAAGACTTTTGCATATCCAATTACTAAAATTAAGCTAAAAAAATGAAATTCTACTTTATTTTAACGAAATAGTAGCTATTTTATTGTTGAATAATGAACAAAAACAAGTGGTGAATTTGGTGGCTCCCAAATAGTTCAAATGGTAATGGTCGATGAACAATTTTCTGTTATTGCAAAAGGAGAGAGATGATAGGTCGTAAAAAGAAATATTATTTATTTTGGCAATATTGTGAAGTTGTGCAATTATTTGATCCTTATTTTTTAGATCAACCTTGCCACCGGCAAAAATTGGCGAACTCACAAGTGTAATTTTTGTTTTATTTTGCTTACAAATGGTGATGATAGAATCCAGATATGCCCGATCATTTACATTAAAAAATGTATAACAAGGCGTAACGCGGTTAAATACTAGACTTGGCCTTAATGACTCATTTAAATAACCTTTGTAATAAAAAGAGTCTGTTCGGTTTGGGATATTTAACCAACCATGCATACTGGTACTTAAATTTTTAAAACCTGTATATGGAAATGAGTAATACGGGTTATAATAAAAATGATCCATGCGGGCATCAACCTTACTGAGTTGCCCACGTAATTCAGGTTCTGATAAATAAGGAAAATAATTATTGAATTCTTTTATTTCGCTGCTTTTGTATTTTAAGTAATGATAATCTACTTCATAGATCAAATATTTTGGAGCTTTGCTTTTGTGCAAATAGGTTTTAAGCGCTGCAAATGCTATTTGTGGATTGGCACCTGCAAGGCTTAAATTAAAAGAATTTAAACCGGTTAAGCTATCAAACAATTTTGTATCGTAATGCATCTCGGCACGAGAAGAACCTAAAAACAGTGTATTAAAATTATTATTTTTAAAAAAAGCTGTATTGTATTTGTCGTAATATCCGGCGGTTTGTTTAAGCAAACCTTTGTAATGCAGTTGTCTTAAGCCATACAAAAGGGCAGTGGTGATCAAAAAATATGTAATCACTTTTTTTATCAAAATTGAAAATAGATAAATGTGTTAGCTGAAAAATTCCCTAAAATAAAAATAAGTACAACAAAACCTATGTATACCAAAGGTTTTAAAAATGAATAAACGTTTTTGTATTTGTTAATGATAGCATATTCTTCATTCAATTCTTTAAAGAACAAAACAAGGATAGCTATGAAAATGACGAAGAAATAAAACCTGTCCTGGTAATTTAGTAATGTGCTTAAAGAATAATTCCAGTTACTAAACGAAAAAATATGTTTATAGATATAACTTAGATCGGTAACATCATTAGCCCGAAAGGCAATGAGTGTTAAGGTATGAAAGCCCAGTAAATACAACCTTCCTAAGACTGCCGGTATTTTAATATCTGGAAATTTTTTCATGAGCAGGATCTCTAAAATATAGAAAAGTCCGTGTAAAGTACCCCAAATAACAAAGGTAAAATTAGCGCCATGCCAAAAACCGCTTATAACAAATACCAAAAACATATTTAGCAGCCAGCGGTTATAACCAACGCGACTGCCACCCAAACCTATATATAAATAATCTCTGAACCAGGTGGTAATACTAATGTGGTTGCGTTTCCAGAATTCGTGTAGTGACTTTGAGAACAAAGGTCTTCGCCAATTCAATGTTAAATTAATATTGAACAATTTGGCTACACCTGTGGCAATATCGCTATAGCCACTAAAATCGCAGTAAACCTGTATCACAAATAAAAAACCTGCCAATAATAATTCAAAACCAGAAAACGCCATAACATCATTAAAAACGGGGGTAACAATTAAATTTAAATTATCGGCTATTACGAGTTTTTTAAAATAACCCCAAATAACCAATGTGGCAAAAGACTGCCAGTTTATATTCTTAAAATACGTAATGATCTTAAACTGTGGCATGAGATCATTGTAACGCACAATTGGGCCGGCTACCATGTGTGGGAAAAAAGAAACGAATAATAAAAAATCAGAGAACCTATCATCTGCTTTGTATTTTCCCCTGTAAATATCAATAGTGTAGCTTAACGACTGAAATGTGTAAAACGATAAACCTGCGGGAATTATAAAGTTATTTAAGAGCTTAGAATTAATATTGAAGACTTCAACTGAAGAGTTGTAAAAGAAAACAAAGTATTTAAAAATAAATAAAACACCCAGGTTACTGGCCAGACTTAATACCAAAAACATTTTTTTTCTTTTTTTGTTCTCTGTTAAAGAGATCTTTCTGGCGAGAAAGTAATCTACGGCTGAAGTGCCAATTAATAATAATAAGAACCAGGGATTATAACTGTAATAGAAATAATATGATGCCAGTAATAAAAAGTAATTGCGGTATTTTGGCGGCGTTATCCAATAAAGAATAAAAACTATCGGTAAAAAAACTGTAAATATGATGGAGTTAAATAACAAATTAGATTATTCTTTTCCTTAATTGTTTTTGTTCACTTTTATGTTTTTTGCTTTCAATTTTCCTTCGGATAGACCCTTTACTTGGCTTTGTAGCCAGTCGTTTTTTAACCGGTTTTAAAAGTTTATTAAGAAGAATGATGAGTTTTTTTGAAGCAATTTCTTTATTCCCCAACTGAGACCGGTCTGTATTGCCAATCAGTTTTATTAAAGTCCCCTCAATAAAATCGGGGTACTTTTTAAAGATCGTCTTTTTTTGTTCGGGTTTTAAAGCAGTGGAAGTTTGTACGTTAAACTCCAATTCTACTTTGGTCTCCACCTTATTAACGTTTTGGCCTCCTTTGCCGCCTGAGCGGGAAGTCTTAAAGCTTATCTCTTTTGTTAGGATGGTATTTACCTGTTCTTCAGTTAACATGATGGTTTTGATAACAATTTGAAAGTACAAAAAAAAGTTGAGCGAATAATTTTAATTTTATAAACATGATGCGCGGAATAATGTTATTGATTTATGATTAAGTACTAATAATAAAAAATATGATCAATAAATATGTTCTGTCCAGCATCTTGTGCCTTGCGTCTTTTACTTTTTTAGCGCAAACTCCCGTACAGCGTTGCAAATACCGGTTTGATAATTACCTTAATTTTAAAGGTTCATTAAACCACCGTATCGAATTTCAGAAAGAAGTAATTTTTATTTTAGATGCAAAAGGCAAAAAGATCTTTGCTTTTAATGAGAATGAAATAGATGTAGTGGCAAAATATTTGATCAATAATCCATTTGCCAAGCAGGAAAAATTTATAAAATTTAAAGGATTAAAAAGATTTTCAGTTACACAAAGAGATAGTATCTCTAAAAAGATAGTGGATAAAAGAATAATTGCTAAGCAGGATAAAAATCTCCCACTTAGCGGTTACCGCATTGCTATTGATCCCGGACATACGGGCACTAACATGACCGATGCTCAAATAGAACAAAAGTTCCTTTATTTTGTAAAAGATTCTATAAATCATCCTTTAGACACTATTAAATTGTTTGAAAGCGAGCTCACTTTTAACACAGCACAACTAGTACAAAAAATGCTTGAAGAGCAGGGGGCAAAGGTTTTAATTACACGTTCACAGAATAATTTTAACTCGTTTAACCTTACTTACCCACAATGGATCTTTAAACATAAAACAAGAACCCTTGATAGTTTATTTTCTCATAAAGTTTTGCCAAAGGCTAAGTACACAAAGCTTTCTAATATGAGTGACAGGGATCTTTTCTGGGAATTTTTTAGGGATTTTGATCTGAATAATCGTGCAAGATTAATGAATGAATTTGAACCACACGCCAGTTTGATCATTCATTACAATGTAGATGAAAAGAACGAGCCATGGAAACAAACCACCAAACGCAATTTTACCATGGCCTTTATTGGCGGGGCTTTTACAAGTGATAATTTAGATAAGCCTGAGAACATGACACATTTTTTGCGCTTATTATTGACTGATGAATTAAATCAATCAGAAAAACTGGCCTCATTAACTGTAGCTAATTTTAGCAAGAACTTAAACATTCCGGTTGCAACACAATTTGACGCTACTTATTTAAAAGATAATTGTTTGCTTACTAAAAGTCCGGGGGTTTTCTCACGTAATTTAAATCTATGTCGTTTAATAAATTCGCCTTTAGTTTACGGAGAGAGTTTGTACCAGGATTGTGAAAAGGAATGCGAAGCATTGATGAAGAAAGAAAGCAATTATAAAGGCATTAAAACCAACGAACGTGTATTGAATGTGGCAAAAAGTTATTCTGAGGCAGTTTTGAAGTTTTTAAAAAACTAGTATATTAGGGTCATCAATGACAGGCAAGGTAAAAATATATTTAGTAGACGACCATCAAATGCTTATTGATGGCTTAAAAGCAATTATCTCGAGCGAAAAGGATTTTGAGATAGTTGGCGAATGTACTTTGCCTTTATTAGCTTTTGAACAAATTCAATTACTAAAGCCAGATATTGTATTGACGGACATTAACATGCCGGAACTAAGTGGTATTGATTTGGTGCGCAAATTAAAACCCCGGGTGAGCAATACAAAATTTATTGCTTTAAGTATGTTTGGCGAGCGCAGTTATATTAAAGATATGTTGCAGGCAGGTGTGAGTGGTTATATTTTAAAGAACACAGGCCGCGAAGAGTTAGTAAAGGCTATTAATTTAGTAATGCAGGGTCATGAATTTTTTAGTGAAGAAGTAGAGCAGGTAATAGAATCTAACCCTGTTAACGACGAAAAAATAAACACCATACATTTAACCGAGCGCGAAGTAGATATTATAGATTGTATTGCCAAAGAAATGACCAACGCGCAAATTGCAGAAGCACTTTTTATAAGCGAACGTACGGTTGAGACCCATCGTAAAAATATCTTTAGAAAAACCGGAATTAAAGGCGTTATAGGCCTTGTAAAGTTTGCACTGGATAAAGGGTTTATAAAATAATGTAAAGGGTAAGATGGAAAATGGATCAATTGTTTTTCCACTTTTTACATCTTCCATATTACATTTTACATTTTTTCTAAGGAATATTCATATACTTATGCGTCTGTAAACTTATCATCCATTTTGGATTTGTTTTTACGTACTCAATAATTTGCGGGATCAGTTCCTGGTGTTTGCTCCATTCGGGTTGCAAGTATAAGTAACAGTTTTTACCAACTTTTGCTGCTTGTTCTTCGGCCCATTTAAAGTCGTGTTGATTGAAAATAATTATTTTTAATTCGTTGGCTTTTTCATAAACTTCTTGCAAGGGCGCCATTGTTTTTTTCGGACTTAAACAGATCCAATCCCAATTGCCACTTAATTTATAAGCGCCGGATGTTTCAATAAACGTTTCAATATTTTTATTTTTGAGTTGCTCAGTTAAAGCATCTAAATTATAGATCAAAGGTTCGCCGCCGGTAACAACCACACTTGGCGCCTTCCATTCCTGAACGTTGGCGATAATTTTTTCGATTGGGGTTAAAGGATGGATGTTGGCGTCCCAGCTTTCTTTTACATCGCACCAATGGCAGCCCACATCGCAACCGCCAATACGGATAAAGTACGCGGCTTTGCCGGTATTAAAACCTTCGCCCTGAATGGTGTAGAATTCTTCCATTAAAGGCAATAATTTGCCTTCGTTTAAAAGCGCTTCTTCGTTAGGTTTAAGGCTATGTAATTTGTAATTCAAGGCTGTAAAGATAACTATGAAATTCACAAAGTGAACAAAAAGCCACAGATTTCGAAGATAACACAGATAAATTTAATTAAATCAAAAAAATAATCTGCGAAAATCAGTGAAATCTGTGGCTTATTCATTTCAGAGTTCTTAACATTATTCCAGCCTAATAATTCGTAAATTTAGAGCATAATCAATTGATCTCTTTATGAATATAGGAATGGTTTGTTTTCCAACTTACGGTGGAAGCGGGGTGGTAGCAACAGAATTAGGTAAAGCCTTAGCCAAAAAAGGCCACAAGGTGCATTTTATGTCGTACAGCCAGCCTTTTCGTTTAAACCTGTTTGACGAGAATTTATTTTATCACGAATTTAATGTAAACGATTATCCTTTATTTGAATACCAACCATACGAAAGTGTTTTAGCCAGCAAAATTGTAGATGTGGCTATGTACGAACAGTTAGATGTGCTGCATGTGCATTATGCTATTCCGCACGCTTCTGTAGCTTATATGGCACAACAGATCTTAAAATCAAAAAAAATAAATTTACCTTATGTTACTACTTTACATGGTACAGATATAACTTTAGTAGGACGTGATCCTGCTTTTGAGCCGGTTATTCGTTTTTCTTTGAATCATAGTAATGCGTTAACATCTGTTTCTGAAAGTTTAAAAAAAGACACTTTAAAAACATTTAAGATAGATAATAAGATAACTGTTATTCCTAATTTTATAAATATTAAAGAATACGAAACACCGCACGAACATTGCGTTAAAACCAAATACGCCCCAAATGGTGAAAAGATACTCGTACACATCAGTAACTTCAGAAAAGTAAAAAGAATAGAAGATGTAGTACAGATATTTGATCGTGTAAAAAAAGAAATGCCCGCAAAACTAATTTTAGTAGGTGACGGTCCTGAAAAGGCCGCTATTGATCAATTATGCAGGCAGTTGAATATTAGCCATGATGTTATTAATCTTGGTAAAATTGCCGATCCTAAAGAAATATTAAGTGTTGCTGACCTTTTTATTTTACCTTCAGAGACAGAAAGTTTTGGTTTATCTGCACTTGAAGCCATGGCTATGAAAGTGCCTGTAATTAGTACAAATAGTGGTGGTTTACCGGAAGTTAATATAAACGGTAAAACAGGTTATTTAAGCGATGTTGGCGATGTAGAAGAAATGTCGGCCAACGCCATAAAATTATTGAGCGATAAAAAATTATTTAACCAGTTTAAAGAAAATGCTTTTGCGCAGGCAAAAAAATTCGATATCGTAAATATATTACCACATTACGAAAAGCTTTACCAGCAATTGGTTTCCAATCAGGCTGTACCTGCTTAAAATTGTTAAATTATTAGAAGTCCACAACTTTTATTAAAAAAACGGTTTAATATTGTAACATCAAATGGTAAAAACCACAACACATAATATCGAGATCTCTGTAGATGTGAGATACCTGGCAGATCAAAGTGTGCCAAGAGAGAACCATTATTTTTTTATTTACTTTATTACTATTGAAAATAAAAGCGATTTTTCTGTACAATTATTAAAACGCCACTGGGATATTTTTGATAGCGTTGGTGAAAAACGTGTGGTTGACGGCGAAGGTGTAATTGGCGAGACGCCAATAATAGAACCCGGCCAAAAATTTGAATACAACAGTGGTTGCAATTTAATAAGTGAGTTAGGTTATATGGAAGGCTTTTATACAATGACCCGCTTAATTGACGAAACTGAATTTAATGTTCAGATACCAAGATTTGAATTGGTTGTTCCTTCAAAACTAAACTGAGCCTTTTTTACCACATAGGCACATAGAATTTCTTTTAAAAAGATCAAACAAATTAAGAAATCATAGAGTTCTTGCTTCGTCTATGACGAAGCAACTATGTTCACTTCTAAAATTTTAAGTTTTTGCTGTTTTAATATAATAACCTATGTGTCTATGTGGTTATTGTTTTACGGTTATTTACAAAATTGTTCAATAATACGCGCGGCATTTTCGTTGCCCAGGCCATCAGCTTTATTAAGATCTTCGCAGGCGCCGTATTTATCTTTAATGGCCATTTTGGTTGCTGCGCGGTTATAAAACGCATCAGCGTAATCAAATTTAAGTTTTAAGGCTATCTCATAATCTTTTAGGGCTTCCTGAAACGCTTTGTTCTCTGATTTTGCAACGGCTCTGTAACAATAGCTCACAGGATTTTTGCCATTTAGTTTAATAGCCTCATCAAGATCGGCAATAGCACCGGTATTATCTTTCACATTAATTTTAGCTGCGGCACGGGCTACCAAAGACTCTTCCTCTCCAGGAATTCCATCTATATAAACGTTCCAGTCGGTTACGGCCCCTTTAAAATCCTTTACTTCAAATTTAGATTTTGCCCGGAGTTTGTAAGCAGCGTAATCGGGTTTTTCAGCAGGCATTTTTTTAATGGCATCGTTTAATTCTTTAATAGCATAATTATATTCCTTCATAGCAAAGCGTATCTCGCCTTTAAGAACGATGGCCTTAATACATTTTGGTTCAAGTTCAGTAACAGATTCTAATGCTCCTAAAGCAGTTTTATAGCTTTTACCTTTGTACATTAAAAGAGCCCGGTAATAAAAAATTTCCCAATCATCTATCTTTTCATCTTTGGCAATTTCAACGGCTGTATCAATAGCGCCTTTACTGTCGTTGAACTTATTGTTTAAATAAAAATTAATACCTTTTAATTTAGAGGTCTCAAAATTTATAGGTTGAATAGCTTCTGCTTTTTCAAGATCTTTTTCGGCACCCTTGTAATTTTTTTGCTGAATTTTAATGAAAGCCAATTTATTATAGGCTTGCCAAAAATCCTTCTTTTCTTTTAGTACAGTTTTTAAAATGGGAGTAGCCTCATTGTACTTGGCAGAGTCTATTAATTTTACAGCCTTGTTATATAGTTTTTGGTATTCAGGAACAGAATCCACAGCCACTTCCTGGCACTTTACGGTAGTAGAGCAAAGCCAGATTAGCATGAAAAACAGCCACTTATATGTGTATTTTACCACCTCTAAAAACGATTTTGAAACAGCGAAAAAATTTCATACATTTATACAAATATAAATCTTTATGGGTCCAATTGGCTTAATTATTATTCTGGTTCTTGTTTTATTAACAATTCTTTTATCCTTTGTTACTGTACAACAGGGAACCATTGCTATTACTACTATTTTTGGAAAATTCAGCCGTATCTTACGTCCGGGTTTAAATCTAAAAATACCTTTTATTGAAAAAGTATTTAAAAAGATCTCTGTACAAAACAGGAGTTCTGAGCTTGGTTTTCAGGCTGTTACAATAGATCAGGCAAATGTAAACTTTACCGCTATGTTGTTGTATTCAGTAATAAACAGCGATGAAGAAACTATTAAGAACGTTGCTTTTAAATTTGTTGATGAGCGTAACTTTATGCAAGCCCTTGTTCGTTCAGTTGAAGGATCAGTTCGTGCATTCGTTGCAACAAAAAAACAATCGGAGGTTTTAATTTTAAGAAGAGATATAGTTGAAGCTGTAAAAGAACAGTTAGATCAAACGCTTGAACAATGGGGTTATCATTTAATTGATCTTCAATTGAACGATATAACATTCGATGAGGAAGTTATGCGTTCTATGGCAAAAGTTGTGGCAAGCAATAACTTAAAATCTGCAGCAGAGAACGAAGGACAAGCATTATTAATTACGCGTACAAAAGCAGCAGAGGCTGAAGGTAATTTTATTAAGATCTCTGCCCAGGCCGAAAAAGATGCTTCGCAGTTAAAAGGTGAAGGTATTGCTTTATTTCGTCAGGAAGTTGCAAAAGGTATGGCTGGTGCTGCACGTGAAATGCAGGATGCAAATCTTGATTCTTCTTTGATCTTATTTAGCATGTGGACCGAAGCAGTTAAGAACTTTGCACAGGAGGGGAAAGGAAATGTTATTTTCCTTGACGGAAGTGTAGAAGGTATGCAAAAGACCATGAAAGACATGATGGCTTTGAACCAGGTAAATCAAAATTCTAATCCAAAAAAATAAACACATAAAATAAATAAAATGAAAAAACAATTTTCTAAAATAGTGTTTGGTATCGCATTTCTATCTGCGATAACAGGCTTCTCACAAAACGGTAAAATTCTGCCTTGCAATACTTTTGCTGCAATGGAAGAACATTTTAAAGCAAATCCGGAGGCATTAAAAAGCTATCAGGCAGCACAGGCGAGTTTTCAAAAACAATATGATCAAAATATGTCTAACCTTTCTGCAAATAAAAGTGCGGCGGTAGAGTATACAATTCCGGTTGTGTTTCATATTTTGCATTTAGGTGGTTCAGAAAATATAAGTGATGCTGCGGTTAACGCTGCTCTTGCCTCTGTTAATAGCGATTTTGCTGCTGCCGGCTCTGATGTTTCAACTATTTTTGCTCCATTTCAGGCATTATATATAAACTCGGATATTAAATTTGTTTTGGCAAAAAAAGATCCTAGCGGTAACTGTACTAATGGAATTGTTCACCGTTATGATGCAAGAACGAATTGGGATCGTAATCCACCTTCATCAGGAGCTAATCCTGCATTGTTTAGTGGAATAACCTGGGACGCTACTAAATATTTAAATATCATTATTGTAAAAGATATTGTAGCAGCCCCAAATCAAAATGGAACGGTTATAGGATACACTTTTTTGCCAGGAACTTTTGGACCAGGTGCAATTCAGGATGCGATCATTTATAACTATTCTTTTTTAACCGGGTTAAATGCACGCTCGTTGTCACACGAAATTGGTCATTGGTTAAATCTTTCACATACTTTCGGAAATACAAATAATCCCGGTGTAGTTTGTGGTTCAACAGCTGGTGGAGATGGTGTTTCTGATACGCCTGATACAAAAGGTAATTTTAGTACTTGTCCTGCAAGTTCAACAAATACAGCTTTTACTTGTACATCCCCAAATCCAACCAACTCTGCTAATTATTATCAAAATGTAGAGAACATTATGGATTATTCTTCGTGCCCTAAAAATTTCACAAATGGTCAAACACAGCGCATGAGAACTTGCCTGCAATCTGCCCCGGGTAGCAGAAGTAATTTATGGTCGCCAACAAATCTGGCTTTCACAGATGTTAATGGAACGACACCATGTGCACCCATTGCAAATTTCCTACCTTACTTAAATTCAACAGTTACCTATAGTGTATGTTCTGGTGGTGCGTTAACATTTAAAGATTTTTCATACAATGGCACTATAACATCTTATGCATGGGCAGCCGATAATAGTGCTGTTATAGCAAGTCCTAACACCTCTGTTACGTCCATTTCATTTCCGGTACAAGGGCTTACAACTGTTTCTTTAACTGCAACTAATGCGCAGGGTAGTAATACTATTGTAAAAGTTATAAATGTTTTAAATGGCACAGCCGTAATTACTTCTAATTATATGGAGAGTTTTGAGGTACCAAATGTTACCCCGCCTAATTGGAGTATTATTAATACAAATGGTGTAACCTGGGAACAAACAAGTATCGCAGCAAAAGACGGCAGCGGTTCTTTTTTTATTGATGGTACACAAAGTAGTTTTGGTCAACAGGATATTCTTGTAATGCCGGTAATGGATATAGTAAATAATCCAAATGATACTTTAAAGTTTTCTTACGCTTATGCACGACAAAATTCTACACACAACGATAAATTAGTATTACAAGGTTCTCTTGATTGTGGCGGATCATGGATAGATGTTGTAAATCTATCTGCAGCAACAATGGCAGCAGGTTCTGGTGGAACGACTTCATCTCCGTTTATCCCAATCTTATCACAATGGAAAGAAGTTGACGTATCACAATATCCTTATTGGTTTAATTTTACAAATTCAGCAAGCGCAACTTTCCGCTTTGTGTTTACAGAAGATCCAATGAATGGTTTGGGTAACAGAATATTTTTAGATGCTATTAGTTTTAAAGGTGCCGGTGTTAACGGTATAAATGAATTAACCAAAAGCTACAAACTAAATGTATTCCCTAATCCATCTAATGGAGAAGTGACCGTTAAATTTAATTTAAACGATGCTTCAACCGTTAATATGAACGTAGTTGATGTATTAGGAAAAAATGTTATTCCTGCTACAAGCTACAATTACGGTGCTGGTGAGCAAGTTATCTCAATTAATAAAGGCAGCACATTATCTAAAGGAATTTACTTTGTAAACCTGAGTGTAAATGGCGCTAAAATGTCTAAAAAATTAGTAATAAACTAATCCTATCTTTTTTATAACAGATCCCGTTCAGGCTTACGCCGGACGGGATTTTTTTTTAGTTTTACATTGTGATAAGGGTCTTTACAAATATTCCTTTTTTCAGGATACTTATACCTTTTGTTATAGGTATTCTTTTCAGTCTTCAATTTTATCCTAAACCGGTAAACCTTTTATATTTTGTTTTTCTTATAGCTGCTGCAGTCACATTACGATTTTTTAAAAATCAATCAACATATTTAAAACGCGGGTTTTTAATTTGTATAGATATTTTCTTTTTTTTATTGGCTTTCAATTTAGTTCATCACACAAACGTTATTGAACAAAAAAAATATTATGGTAATTATATCCAGTCCGATTCCTCAGCCTGCCTGGTGGTCACCATAAACGAACTTCCAACACAAAAAGAAAAATTCATTAAATGCCGATTACGGGTAAACGAGGTTAAAACCAAAACTGGTTATAAAAAGACAGAGGGAACGATCTTTGGTTATTTTAAACGGTCTACGTCAGATCAAAAATTAAAAGCAGGCTCAACCTTTATTATAAAAACAAAATTACTTGCAGTTAGTGCACCGCAAAATCCCTATGAATTCAATTATCAAAACTATTTATACAACAAACATATTTATCACACGGCTTTTATTGATAAAGATGCTTATGAAGTTTTAAATGTACCTGTTCAGTTAAATCCCATTTGGTATTACGGGCTCTTAATTAAAGATCACATCCTTCAACAACTAAAGAATAGTAAACTCAGCGCCGATGCTTATGGCATCTGTGCGGCCTTGTTAACCGGCTATGATGACGAAATTGATAAACAGGTGGTAGAATCCTTCTCGCATTCGGGTACGCTGCATGTATTGTCTGTTTCGGGTTTGCACACCGGTTTGATCTACCTTGTATTAAGTTTTTTATTTGATCTTATTGATAAAAAAAGAAGATACAAGCTTCTTAAATTTATTTTTATAACTGTTTTATTATGGGCATTTGCTCTTATTACTGGCTTTTCAGCACCGGTATTAAGAGCGGTCATCATGTTCAATTTACTCGGTTTTGGAAAGATCTTCTTCCGAAGCGATCACCGTAACCAGGTAAATATATTGCTGGTCTCTGCTTTTATTTTATTGTGTTACGATCCTTTTTTTATAACTGATGTTGGTTTTTTATTAAGCTACTTCGCGGTGTTTGGTCTCTTATATTTTCAACCGAAGTTAGAAGCCAACTGGCAACCCGAAAATTATCTCCTGAAAAAATTCTGGCAGGCCACCACTGTCTCTTTTGCTGCTACAATAGCTACATTACCTTTGACCTTATTTTTCTTTAAACAGTTCCCGCTTTGGTTCTTTATTTGTAACATTTTGGTTGTGCCCGCCAGCTTTGTTATTTTATTACTGTCAGCTTTAATTGTATTTAAAATGGGCTTTGTTGCGGTATTGATCAATTACCTGGTTAAAGGACTCATTGCATTTATTACTTTTTTTAATTCTGCTGAATATGGTTTTATCGATAGTATTGATTTTAGTTTTTTCGATACCATCTTCTTATCTTTTTTTATTATTGTAGTAACACTTTCTATTCAAAACCGTTCGTATCGCTTATCAGTTGCTTGCCTTGTCTTACTTATCTGGTGGCAACTTTCTGCTTTATTTTTATCGTTCAATTCAAAAACAGAAGATCTTTTAGCTGTTTATCAAATAAATAAACACCACACTTTAGCCGTAAAGAATAAACAGAGTACAACCCTTAACGCATTAGATTCTTCCAACTTTATGTTCCATGTTAAACCGCACATTATTTCATTCAATAATACAAAACTCAACGTGAATGAATTTAATTATGTAAAAAAGGACGATAAACAGATCTTAATTCTAAATAAACCAAACCACTGGCCCGATATACCTTTAGCAAAGATCAGTTTATTGGTACTGGCCAATAATTACAGGCTAAGCGCTAAGAACTTAGAAGCCTTTAGTGGTCTTAAAACAATAGTAATGGATGGTTCAAATAATAATTTTTCTATTAAAAAAACAGAGGAATTATGTCGTAAATTTGATGTAGAATTAATTAAGACAAAACAACGGGGAGCCTATATCCTTAATTTATAATGAAACTCAGAATTGGCGATAAGGTTAGATTTTTGAATGAAACCGGTGAAGGAGTTGTTTCGCGTATAAAAGATAAACTCTCGGTGTTTGTTGAAATGCAGGATGGTTTCGAGATTCCATACTTAGCTTCTCAATTAGTTCCTATCCACACCGAACTGATCATTGATAAAGATGCCGATAATATTGAATTAAATCCGGAAGCTCATGTGAACGATGCTGTTTATTTAATTATTGAGCCCGATCATGAATTGCCAACATTAATTAATGATTATAAGATCTATTTATTTAATTCTTCTTCATACAATGTTTTGTTCTCTTATTCAATAAAAGATGAAGAATATTTTCAAACCCTTAAGCATGGCGAGCTGGGAGCTTATCAAAAGATCTTACTAAAACAGGTAAAGATCCAGTTCTTTAAAGACTACAGTTACCACAAAATAGAATGTTT
>JAUXSA010000155.1 GCA_030681615.1 Bacteroidota bacterium | reverse complement strand
CCTTGAAATTGCCGGAAATTTAATTGATGATGATGGCAATGGTTATGTTGATGACAGAAATGGCTGGGATGCCGCTGACAATGATAATAATCCAATCCCATCTAATCTTGGAATGAACCATGGATCGCATTGCGCCGGAATAGCTGGTGCAAGAACAGATAATGGAATTGGTATAGCTTCGATCGGTTGGAACATAAAAATAATTCCGGTTAAATGTCAAACTAATACAGGAAGTACAACCGGTATTGCTGCAGGTTACCAGGGCATAATTTATGCTGCTAAAATGAAAGCGCGTGTTATATCTTGTTCGTGGGGTGGCGCCAGTACAGCCTCATCAGCAGAACAATCAGTTATTGATTATGCGTGGAACAGGGGTTGTATAGTAATTTGCGCTGCAGGTAATGATAATAACAGTATTCTACATTATCCTGGCGCATACAACAATGTGTATTGCGTTGCATCTGTTTCAACTTCTAATGTTAAGTCAGGTTTTTCATGTTTTGGTACTTGGGTAGATATTTCTGCTCCGGGCGAGAATATTACTAGTACAGGAACCAGTAACAACTACTTTGGTTCGTCAGGAACATCAATGGCAACTCCATTAGTTGCAGGGTTGGCAGGTTTAATGTTATCGAAATGTCCGTTTATGACACAAACAGATGTTTTAAATTGTATTTCAAGCACGGCAGTAAATATTTACACTATTGGAGCTAACGCAACTTATTCTACAGGATTACAATTAGGCGCAGGAAGAATTGAAGCTTTTCAGGCCATGAATTGTGCCGCAGCATTTTTAACTTACGCACCTATTGCTAATTTTTATACCCTCACAAGAAATACTTGTCCTAATGTGAATATTTCATTCATTGATAGCTCAATGTATGCACCAACTAGTTTTACATGGACCTTTCAGGGTGGAACACCTGCTACTTCAACATCTTCTAACCCAAGTGTTTTCTGGACCACACCTGGAACCTATTCGGTTTCATTAATTGCAGGAAATGCAAACGGAACTAATACAAAAATTAAATTGTCATATATAACTATTGCCGGTCCAATAGCTTTACCATTAACACAAGGATTTCAAACCTTACCGTTTTTGCCGGCAAATTGGACGGCGTATAATATAAATAATGATGCAAACTATTTTACCCGTGTTACGGGCGCAACACTTGGAGGATTTGGAACGAGTACTGCTTGTGTAACCTACGACAATTATAATATTGACGCCGCACCCGACCGGGATGAAATGCGAACGCCGAAATATACTTTCAGTAATGTAGCAAGTGCACGCTTACGATTTGATGTTGCATACAGACCTTATGACGCACAATATTCGGATACACTTGAAGTAAGACTATCAACAAACTGCGGCGCTAACTGGACGAGTATTTACACTAAAGGCGGCGCAACATTATCCAGTGTTGCCGGAACTTTACAGGCAAATATATTTACACCAACAGCAGCGCAATGGCGTAAAGATACCATTGATATTTCCGCATTAACAGCAGGACAGGGTAATGTAATGTTCAGCTTTGTTAATCGTGGGCATTACGGCCAGGCACTTTATTTAGATAATATTAATTTAGCTTTTCCAACACCAACAGTGAATTTTAATCTTACACCAACAATTTGTGTTGGTGCTACCATGAATTTACTGAACACTAGTGTTGGTGCATCAAGCTACACGTGGACAATGACCGGCGGAACACCTGCTACATCAACAGCTACTAATCCTACAGTGTCTTATGCTGCTACAGGGATTTACAGCATTACTTTATTAGGCGTTAATGGCAACGTTACTTCTTCTATTACAAAAACTGTTTCTGTTATTAATGGTCCAACAATTACAGTTAACACACCAAGTGTGTGTGCAGGGCAAACAGCAACTTTAACTGCCAGTGGTGCTACAGGATATACATGGACAGCAGGGCCAACAGCACCAAGCATGACGGCAAATCCTCTTACCACAACGGTTTATACTGTTACGGGAAGTAATGGAACATGTTCAAGTGTAAAAACAGCGACCATTGTTATTACTACCGGTCCGGTAATAAATGTAAATACACCAACCGTGTGTGCTTCAACTTCTACAACATTAACTGCTACCGGAGCTACCAACTATACATGGACCGCAGGGCCTTTAACTGCCAGTATGGCCGCTTCGCCATCTGTAACTACAGTTTATACTGTTACTGGAAATAACGGAGGTTGTTTAACTATTAAAACTGCAACTATTGTTGTAACTCCAAATCCAACAGTAACGGTAAACAATCAAACTATTTGTCCGGGTGGTACTGCAACAATTACTGCCACCGGCGCAACTACATATTCATGGAGTACCGGTTTTACTGGTAATCCGCTACTAGTTTCTCCACCAGTAACAACTACTTATAACGTAATAGGTACAACTTTAGGTTGCACCAATACCAAAACTGTTAGTGTAACTGTTGGAAGTTCTTTATCGGTTCTTATTACTGCTAATCCTGCTTCTAAATGTGCAAGCGGTTCGTCTACATTATCGGCAAGCGGTGCAACAAATTACACCTGGACCCCTGGTGCCTCTACCGCAACATCAATTGTTGTTAACCAGCCAATTACAGCTACTTATACGTTAATAGGTTCAAGCGGCGCATGTACTGGTTCTACAACTACAACAGTTAATGTAATTCCTACTCCATCATTTGCAATTGCAACTTCACCTTCGCCAACAATTTGCGCAGGTAAATCGGTTACTATTGCAGCCAGTGGATTTTATTCTATTTATACCTGGTCTTCACCAAGCGCAACCACTTCGGCGTATTCTGCAACACCAGCTACTACCACCAATTATTCGGTTACAGGTATTGGCAGCGGAGGATGCACAACCAGTAGTGTTATTGTTATTACAGTAGTGAATAATCCACTCACATCATTAACATCTACTAACGCAAATTGCAGCAATCCTTGTTCAGGAATTGCAAATGGTATAACATCGTCTGGAACTGCTCCATATACATATAGTTTAACGGGCGGCTCTTGTACTTCGTTACCTTGCTCAAGTTTATGTGCTGGTAATTATACTTTGGTAACCAATGATGCATTTGGTTGTACTACTTCTAACAATTTTTCTATTTTTGCTCCAACCAATAACCTTTTAACTAACATTACAGTAACGAATTCTGCTTGCAGCACCTGCTCTACCGGTATTGCAAATGTGAATGTTGCGGGCGGAATTGGCCCATACACCTATACATGGTCGCCAAGTGGTGGTAATGCAGCAACAGCAAGCAGTTTAGCTCCCGTTTGTTACACCGTAGTAGTAATGGATGCAAACGGTTGTTCTGTTTCTACATCAACCTGTGTTGGCTTTAGTACTGGTTTTCAAAATGTGTTTAATGGCGGTACTGCATTGTTGGTATACCCTAACCCTGCACAAAATAATGTAACTATAGAGTACCAGGGCGCTTTATTTAACTATACTTTATACAATAATTTAGGACAGTTAATTGCAACGGATAAAAACAACTTTGATAAAGCAGTTATTAATTTAAATGAATTTGCAAAGGGAATTTATTTAATTGAAGTGGAGATAGGGAAAGATAAAATAAGGAAGAAATTAATTATTGAATAATAAAAAATGAATTTCATTTTAAAAGCCGGAAAAAATTTCCGGCTTTTTTTATTTAAGATCCTTAATAGCTGAAAAGTCTATATCATTCATACATCTAAAATGTTTTTTCGGGCAGCGCTTGTAACCCAGCTTAGAACAGGGGCGGCAATACAATCCTTTAACTTCTAATATTTTATTTTCGTTATGTGGTAAATAAGGTGCCATACCAAATTCAGGAATTGTATTTCCCCAAACAGATATTATTTTTTTATAGTAAGAAGAGGCAATGTGCATCATGCCAGTATCCGAAGTTATTACCCATTCTGCCTGTTGAATGATTGAGGCACTTTGATTGATGGAATATTGTCCGCAGGTATTAATGATCTCCGGAAATCGTTGTTGTAATTCATCAGCAATTAGTTTATCCTCTTTGCCTCCTAAAACTACAACAGGTAGTTTAACTGTATTACAAATTTCTGCGAGTTTATTTATTGGGATCTTTTTTGTGTAATAAGAGCCGCCTACTACAAGGGCAACAAACTCCTTTTGCGAATTAGCCGGAAGTAAAGTCGCAACATCCACTTTTTCATTTTCATGAATAAAAAAATCGAGGCCTTTACCATCGTTTGCAACACCAAGTGGTGCAATGGTTTCAAAATAACGGTCTACTATATGTATGTTTGGTAATTTATTTGTTTGTTTGAATTTTACCGCTAAAAATTTTTGTATGTTCAGTTTATTGAATGAATAACTCTTGACCTTTAATTTTTGTTTTAAACGCAGACTGCGAAGATTCTTATGAAGATCTATTACAACGTCATAATTCTCTGCCTTAAGTTGGTCATACAATTCAGAAACATCTTCTTTGAAGGTATGCAGCTTATCGATATGGGGATTATGAATTAAAACACTCTTAAAAACTTCCTTGGTAACAAAGTGTATCTCTGTGCCGTTCAATTGTTTTTTAGCACAGCGAATTACCGGCGTAGTTAAAACAATATCACCAATAGAACTAAAACGGATTATGAGTATCTTTTTCAAATGTATCTTGAGATAGTTAAAGATAATTATTTATTCTGAAATTGCTTTTTATCATTTATGCGCTTTAAATATGAGTTTAAAAATATCGCCAGTAAAATGATCAAAACACCTATGTAGAATGTAGGTTTTACCTCTTTATTCTCGTTATAAAATAGTATTGCCCAAATAATACCATAAACGGTTTCGAGATTAACAGTAAGTACAATAGTGTATGGACTAATATATTTAGAAAGATCTACAGAAGCTATAAAAGGAAACACTGTGCAAACCAAACTTAATAATAGGAGTCCGAGGACCGAATAATTATCTAAAACAAAAAACTGAGTTGTAAAATTTCCATTTACAGTTAAAAACAGAGTAAGACCAACAAGTGCTGCGCTTAATTCATAAAAACTAATAATACCTGGTCTTAATTTGTGTGCCATGATACCATTGAATACGCCAAATAACGAAGAAGTAAAGGCTGCGCCAATTCCTAATAAAATACCTAGCCAATATTGCGTTTCTATCGAAAAAATAAGCGCAATAGCACCCATGATTATTAAGCCGATAATTACTTCGTAAAAACGAATACGCCGTTTATAAAGAATTGGTTCTATAATAGAACTGAAAAGGGTACCTGTACTAAAAGCCACCATGGTGACACTAATATTGGATTCTTTTATAGCGCCATAGAACATGAGCCAATGCACCATAATGATGATACCAATTCCACTTAACTGCCACAAATGTTTGGAGGAGATCTTAAGATCGTGTTTTGTGATCTTTAAATACAGGAACATAACGCCAACCGTTATAAGAATACGAAACCAAACCAACTGGTAGGCATCGGTACTTATAAATCTTCCTAAAACAGGAGAAAAACCCCAAATAAATACAATTATATGAAGCAGAAAATAATGTTTATTTATACCTTTAAACATTTGAGAATGAATGCAAAGATAATTTATTGATGATGATAAACAATTTAATTTATTTTGATAATAACGCTACAACGCAAGTTGATAAAGAAGTTGTTGAAACGATCATTCCTTTTTTTGACCGAGAATATGGTAATGCAGCCAGTAAACTCCATGCCCTGGGATGGGCAGCACAGGCAGCTGTAGAAAAAGCCACAGAACAAATTGCCGGTTTAATAAATTGCGAACCCGCCGAAATACTATTTACCTCTGGTGCTACTGAATCGGTTAACCTGGCTTTAAAAGGAATTTATGAAGCCTACGCTACAAAAGGTAACCACATTATTAACAGCAAAACAGAACACAAAGCTGTTTTAGACACTTGTTCATACTTAGAAAATAAAGGTGCAAAGATCACTTACCTGAACGTTGATAAAGAAGGCCTTATAGATCTTGACGAACTAAAAGACAGTATACAGCCAACAACTATTTTAGTAAGTATTATGGCTGCTAATAATGAAACAGGCGTGATACAACCACTTGAAAAAATTGCTGAGATCTGTAACGAAAAAAATATCTTGTTTTTTAGCGATGCCACACAATTTGTTGGCAAAGAGCGTTGTGATGTGCAAGAACTTGGTGTGCATTGCATGGCCTTTAGTGCGCATAAAATGTACGGACCAAAAGGTATTGGCGCTTTGTATGTGAGGCGAAAAGATCCACGCGTAAATTTAATTGAGCAAATAAACGGTGGTGGACATCAGAACGGAAAACGTTCGGGCACTTTGAATGTACCACTGATTGCGGGATTTGGAAAATCTGCTGAAATTTTTTCAAATGATTTTTGGGAAATAGGCTCACACATTTCTAAATTAAAAAATTATTTTGAACACCAGCTATTGGATATTGAAGGTTTAAGAATAAATGGTAGCACCAGGCATCGTGTTTACAATACAAGTAATTTGACTTTTCCTAAAGACAAAAAAATAATCGGGCTACTAAATAAATTTGCTTTTTCAAGCGGTTCAGCCTGCGCCTCTGCCAATCCTGAACCATCACACGTTTTAAAAGCTATGGGATTAAGTGATGAAGAGATAAAAAATTCTTTCCGGTTTTCTTTCGGAAAAAAAAATACGTTGGATGAAGTTAAGCTGATAGTGGAAGAAATTATGAAATTGTAGTTTAACTCCAACCTGTTTTATCGTCCTTGCGGATTTTTAATTCGTGTGTCTTATCGCAATCAGGGATTAACTCGCTTGTGTCGTTGATCCCCGTTCAACCATTCTGAAAATGCAAAATATTTTCGCGGTGTGAATATTTTTTTGTTTTCACCTGCGTGATCGAAAGCAAGCTTTCTTTGTATGGATTAACTACGTTGATCCCTCAAACACCGGAAGTCAAAATCAAATGAAGCGCTTTGCTATTTTTAATTTTTATTCAAGACTTTGAAAACAGAGTTTTTATCGACGCATGGGATTAACTCGCTTCGCTCGTTGATCCCAGAAGGTGAACCTGCAACAAAGCAAAAGCAACCTCCTGTTTTTTGTTTTTCGCATTGCTTATGAAAGCAAGCTTTCATCGCATACTCAAAATAAAAAACCCCGCTTGCGCGGGGTTGCTTTTACTTTGTTGCGGAGAAAGAGGGATTCGAACCCTCGGTACAGTTTCCCGTACGCATGTTTAGCAAACATGTCCTTTCGGCCACTCAGGCATCTCTCCGTTTTTGCATTGCAAATTTAATTATTTTTTTAATAATTTTTACAATTTTTTTCTAAATATTAAATATCGTTTAAATACACGTCTATCAAGCCTTCCGGGGCATTAAAAAACAGTTTTTTTGCGTTTTCATCTATCTTTTCAATAAAAGCATCCACTAAAGGCAAAATTATTTCTTTCTCGCCATGCTTAATACTTAAAAGTACCTGGTAGCCATTATCGCTTACATTAAAAACAGTTCCTAATATTCCGAATTTTTTATCAATTACTTCAAAGCCCATCCAGTCAAATTCCTCTTCGGTTTTATAAATTAAGGCTGAATCAACAGAGACTTCTTTACCAATTAATAGTTTTGCTTTTTCTATTGAATCAATATCTTCTAAATGAACTATAAATCCATTGTTACTCTCCGAAAAAACTTTAACGAAATAAGGCGCAACGCCGGTTTGGGTTTCAATGAAAACTGCCCGCACATCTTCAAAATAAAAATCTTTGTTTGCTTTTAAGATCAGCTGTCCATTAATGCCATGGGTCTTACTAAAATATCCAATAGCCGAAAAATCCATTAACCTAAAGTTGCTTTCACAAAACTAACAAATAAAGGATGTGGATTCTCTACTGTACTTTTGTATTCGGGATGAAACTGAACGCCCATAAAAAATGGATGTTTAGCGATCTCAATTATCTCAACCAAACCGCCATCAGGATTGATGCCCGAAAGTGTTAAGCCGGCTTCTGTAAATTGTTTTTTGTATTCATTATTGAATTCGTAACGGTGGCGGTGACGCTCGTTTACCTGCGTTGCATTGTATGCTTTATGCGCAAGTGTTCCTTCTTCAACGGTACATTTATAAGAGCCCAAACGCATGGTGCCCCCCATATGCGAAATTGTTTTTTGATTCTCTAAAAGATCAATTACCGGGCTACTTGTAGCGGGATTCATTTCGCGGCTATGCGCATCTTTTAAATTTAAAACGTTACGCGCGAATTCAATTACTGCACATTGCATTCCTAAACAGATGCCTAAAAAAGGAATATTATTTTCTCTTGCATAACGTATTGCAGCAATTTTTCCTTCAATACCTCTTGTACCAAAACCAGGCGCTACTAAAATTCCTTTTAAGCCGCCTAACTTTTGTTTTATATTTTCTTCGGTAATATCCTCGCTATGGATCCATTCTAACTTAACTTTGCATTCGTTTGTAACTCCTGCATGTATAAAAGCTTCGGCAATTGATTTATATGAATCTTTTAACTCAACATATTTCCCAATTAAACCAATAGTAACTTCTTTTTTTGGATGCTTTAATTTATCCAAAAAGCTTTTCCATCTTGTTAATTCAGGATCGCCTTTTGCTTCTATTCCTAGTTTTTTAAGAACGATCACATCCAATCTTTCTTTTTCCATAAATAATGGAACTTCATAAATGGTAGATGCATCCAGCGCTTCAATTACTGCATTCGGTTCCACATTACAAAATAATGCGATCTTGCGGCGAATATCCTGATTAATGGCATGCTCTGCCCTGCAAACCAACACATCAGGCTGAACACCATATTCTAATAATAATTTTACAGAGTGCTGTGTAGGTTTTGTTTTTAGCTCGCCAGATGTAGATAAATATGGCAATAAGGTTAAATGAATTACCATACAGTCATTCCCCATTTCCCATTTAAGCTGACGAACAGCTTCAATGTATGGTAATGACTCAATATCGCCAACTGTACCTCCAATTTCAGTTATTACAAACTGGTATTGGCCGGTTTTGCCTAAAAGTTTTATTCGGTTCTTGATCTCATCGGTAATATGAGGAATAACCTGAACGGTCTTTCCCAAATATTCGCCCTTGCGTTCTTTTTCAATCACCGACTGATAAATGCGGCCGGTTGTAACGTTATTAGCCTGTGATGTAGGAACATTTAAAAAACGTTCGTAGTGTCCAAGATCAAGATCTGTTTCGGCTCCATCATCAGTAACATAGCATTCGCCATGTTCATAAGGGTTTAAAGTGCCAGGATCGACGTTAATATATGGATCGAGTTTTTGAATAGTAACAGTAAAGCCTCTTGCCTGTAGTAATTTGGCTAAACTTGCTGAGATGATTCCTTTTCCTAGAGAAGATGTTACCCCACCGGTAACAAAAATGTATTTAGTATTTATAGACATAACAGTTTTTTGGAAACTGTAAGCAAAAGTAGATAAAAAAAGCCTAACAAATTCTTGTTTTTAAAAACAATTTAGTAACTTAGGATAACATTTTTTCTCTTTTATTACCAGCCCTCCTAGCCTGTTTATGACTAAACTACAAAATGAAACTAAAAATAAATATTAAGTTTGGCCTGATAATAACTTCATTATTGTTTTTTTTTGTAACTAAAGGCCAAACTGCCTATTCAACCTCTTTTAATGCAGGTCATGGCTGGTCGTTAAACGTTTTTAATAATCTAAATACCAATGCCGCTAACGAAGGCACACTTCCTAATATCTGGTATGTAAGTGATCAGGAGTCCAATAAAGGCGTAGGTAACAGGGGAGGCGGTAATTGTGGCAATGTTACCCTTCATATTGGATCAACTTCGGTAGGCGACCTTGGGGCGGCATATGACGCCGGGGGTTGCACTAATTTCGGTTTTGGGCCTTGCGCTAGCTGTGTTGGCAATGGTTTATACTGCGTTGTAAGTGATCGTTCGGCAGAATCTCCCATTATAAGTACAACCACATTCACAAGCCTTAATTTATCTTTTGTTTATATCCATTGGGCCACAGCATTACTGGATAATGCTGAAATAATTTATAGTGTGAACGGCGGTGTTACCTGGATAAAGTTAGCCGATGTTCCAAAATCGGGTTGCTGTAGTGGTGCATCCAGCTGTTTGGCGGGCTGCACTAATAATGCCACTTGCACAGGTAGCCACCAGGGTAAATGGCAAACCTATACGGCTATTTTACCAGCCTCTTGCCTGGGTATACCAAATTTAAAAGTTGGTTTTAGATGGTTTAATGATGATATAAGTACCGCGGCAAGAGATCCATCAATTGCTGTAGATGATATAATTATTTTTGATCCGCTTTTACCAATCGACATTATTGATTTTAAAGCAGAATCTAATTATGACAATATAGAAGTTAAATGGAAAGCTATAAACCGTGGAAATTTTGATCGTTTTTCGATTGAACGTTCGTTTGATGGTAAAGGCTTTTATGAGATTGCTGAGATAGAAGGAAATAGTAACGAAAATATAAATGTAGATTTTTCTTTTAAGGATAATAACGTGGAAGGAAATGTTACTTACTATTACCGACTTAAATGCATAGATAAGAACGGAAGCTTCAAGCTCTCTAAAATTAAAACGGGACGGACTTCACATCAAAGATCAAATATAAACTGGACTTACGATGGCAATACAATTAAGATCGCTAACGATGCATCATCTCAACAATACAATGAAATTGAATTATTAGATATTACCGGCAAATTAATAATGACAAAAAAAACAGACAAAGAATCTACTGCAACAGATATTATAACTGGCAATTTAAACAAAGGAATGTATTTTATGAGATTTATAGGGATAAATGAAAGTAGAACTATTAAAGTAATTACCTGGTAAACAAACTAACTCGTTTGCGTTTTTATATTCTTATTCCAATTACGCAAACATCGTCTACCTGCTCATAAGTCCCTTTCCAGATATTAAAGTTTTGCAAAACAATAGTTGCCTGTTCATCTAAAGATAAGGTGCTTATTGAACTAAGCAGGTTCTTAAAATTCTTTGATTTTAATTTTTTCCCTTCTGCGCCACCAAACTGATCAGCGTAACCATCGGTAATTAAATAAAATGTCCGACCAACAGCAGAAGAAAGTGTGTGTGTTACGAATGGTTGTGGATCATCAGACCTTCCAATGGGTTGCTTGTTCGGTTTTAATTCATTAATGATATTTCCATTTTCTAAATACCAAAGCGGATTGTTTGCACCGCTCCAGGCAATTATTTTATTTTTTTTATCGATACATAAAAGCGATATATCCATACCATCTTTTACCTGCCCAACCGACTTTGAAAAAGTATCTAAAACCAATTCTGTTGTTTTATCCAATATCTCTCCGGGATCGGTTAAATTAAATTCGTTTACAGAACGCGTTAATGCATTACTACACACTACACTCACCATTGCTCCCGGAACTCCGTGACCAGTACAATCTGCTGCAGCTATAAATAAATGATCATTGTTATCCTCAAAAAAATAAAAATCACCGGCAACAATATCTTTTGGCTGGTATACTACACAAGCATCACCATTTAATTTTGAAAAACTTTCTTTTATTGAATTTACCTGGGGTAAGATAGCATCCTGTAATCTTTTAGCATAATTAATAGAATCAACTATTTCCTTTTGTTTTTCTTCTATCAGGTGCTTTTGTTTTTGTGTTTCCTTTTCCTTTTGTTCTATAATTATCTTTTGCTTTTGTGTGACCTTAAATCGGTTGAAAATAAAAATAGAAAATAAAAGAACTAATATTAATCCACCATATAAAGCATATTTTTGTGTTTTTTCCTGCTTAAGTTGAAACGCAGCGATCTTTTTTTCTTCAGAGGTTTTAATACTATCGGCAACAGCTTTCTTTTCGTAATCGTATTTAAGTTGTTTTTGAATAATGAGCTTATTGTTACTTAGGTTTATTAAAGTATCCCGTAGCTTGATAAATTTTTTAAAATATTCAAAGCCTTGTTCAAATTTTTTCTGTTCAATATAAATATGGCTTAGATCCTTCAGGATATCCCTTTCTCTTGCCTCTATACCCAGTTCTTTTGAGATCTGTAACGCCAATAAAAAATTTTCTTCGGCTGCTTTATAGTTTTTTGATTTTAAATTAAGGACTCCCAGGTGGTGATGAACAGAAGCAATACCCAGCCTGTCGCCTAACTCGTTTCTTATAGCCAAACTTTTTTTCAGATAATCATCAGCAAGCTGGTACTTTCCAAGACCAATGTATGACAAGCCTATATTTCCGTAAGCACCAGCAATATTAAGCTTATTCCCGGTCTCTTCGCTTATTTTAAGTGCTTTTGTAAAATAATCAATGGCGAGTTGATGTTTTCTTTTACCCTCATAAATAGTGCCAATGTTTACAAAACAAATTTCAATATTTTTCTTATTTCCTAATTGATCAGCAATTTTAATACACTCGAAATGATAATACAAAGCTTTATCGTCATCTCCTAACGAGCTATATATATTTGCGATATTACCCAAACTGTTAGCGACTCCTTGTTTGTTACCGGCCTCTTCTTTTAACTTTAAACTTCGTAACTGGTGATCGAGTGCCTTCGGATAATCAGACATATTCCAGTAAATGTTACCCATATTACCTAAAATTTTTGCTACGCCGTTTTTATCTTTTATTTTTTCACGTACTACTAATGCGTTTTCAAAATATTTTAAGGCATTCTGATACTCATTCTTAATGCTATAACCTAATGCAATAACGTTATACACATTTGCAATGTGCTTTGGGCTATTTTGTTTTTGAGCTATATCGAGTGCCTCATTACCATATTTAATAGTGATATCAGGATCAGAATCAAAAGATCTATAGGCAAGATCATACAATACATTTACTTTTTGTGTATCAGCCGGTAAAGATGAAAGGATGTTTTTTAGAGAATCTACGTTTTTATTTTGAGGGGTAATTGTTTTGCCTAACCCTAAGAAAATAAAAAATATAAATATTCTTTTCATCCGGCTATATTTTTATTCCAATGATACAAACATCATCAACTTGCTCATACGTTCCTTTCCAGGCATTAAACTTTTGCGTTATAGTATTTGCCTGTCCATCCAGTGGCAAATTATATATTGACCGTAATAATTCTTTAAAATTCTTTGATTTTAGTTTTTTTCCGTCCTCGCCTCCAAATTGATCGGCATAACCATCTGTAATTAAATAAAACATTTGTACAACGTTCTGAGAGAGTGTCTGTGTTACAAATGGCTGCGGATCATCAGACTGCCCAATAGGCTGCTTGTTTGGTTTTAATTCTTGTAATAAAGCGTTCTCTCCCGCCTCAATGTACCAGAGTGGATTGTTTGCACCACTCCAGGTAATTGTTTTATTCTTTTTATTAATGCATAGCAACGAAATATCCATACCATCTTTTACCTGGCCAACTGATTTTGAAAATGTATCTAAAACCAATTCTGTTGTTTTATCCAATATCTTTCCTGGGTCGGTTAAATTAAATTCTTTTACCGAGCGGGATAAGGCATTACTGCAAACTACACTTACCATGGCGCCGGGAACTCCGTGACCAGTACAATCAGCGGCAGCTATAAATAAATGATCATTGTTATCTTCAAAAAAATAAAAATCACCGGCAACAATATCTTTTGGTTGGTAAACCACAAAGGCATCACCATTTAATTTTGAAAAACTTTCTTGTATAGAAGATACTTGCGGTAAAATGGCATCCTGCAAACGTTTAGCGTAATTGATGGAATCGAGAACTTCTTTTTGTTTTTCTTCCACTAAATGTTTTTGCTTTTCAACTTCAAGTTTTTGCATACTAATGATGCGATTTGACTTTTTACTCAGGTTTAAATTTTTGTAGATCATGATTGCAAATACTATTAAAAATATTAAACCAATGATCAGCGCATAAGAAACAATTTTTTGTTGCTTTAATTGTGTGGCATTAAGCTCTCCCTGCTGTTTTAAGATCTGATTCTCCTGTTCTTTTTTATCTGTTTCAAATTTGGTAGATAATTCCTGAATCGTATTATTACTTTCGGAATTTAAGAGCGTATCTTTTACACTAATACTCTCTTTTGCATAATATAGAGCCATTTTGCAATCGCCATAATTATCGTAAGCAGCAGTTAGATTTTCGAGAACACCATATTGTACAAGGTAATCCTTAGCTTTTCTAGCATCAACTAAAACCTCTTCAGCTAATTTTATTCCTTTAAATAATTTCTCCTTTGAATGTTCCAATCGCCCAATTAAAATTATATTGCCGGCCATATTTGCAATATCACTGTAGTTATGGATATCTAGCGCTTTTTGTGCGCCTATTGATTTTTGAAAATAATAATCAGCAGAGTATAAATATTTTAAACTATTGTATTTATTTCCAAGGTCAAAATTTATTACACCGATATTACTCCAGGTTTCGATCATACCTATGGAATCATTTAATTGCTTACGGATCTCGAAACTTTTCATGTGATAACTTCTGGCCGTATTTAGCAGATTGCTATCTTTCTCAATTCTCCCTATATATCCATTCGTAACGCCCAGGTTGGATAAGATCATGGCTGTTTGATTGGGGTCACTCTCTATATACGCTTCAGCTTTCTTGTAATACTCTATAGCCTTTGCAAAATCTTTTGCACTCTTATTAGTCCCACCAAGAGCACTATAAGAGTTTGCAAGACTATTATACGCATTCATTATATCTTTTTTGTTGCCTAATTTTTCGCGAATGGGTATCGAATTTAAAATATTCTCGATAGAAGATTTGAAGTTACCGGTAGTTCTATAAAGTATACCAATTTCAAGATAAGCACTGCTTAATTCTTTTTCTATATTATTTTCTTTAGCGATTCTAATTATTTTTCTTAAAGTATCGATCGCGGCTCCAAAATTTTCTCTACGCTTTAAGCTTGTTGCCGAGGCGCGCATAATTGACAAATAAATGTGCTTGTAATTTAAAGCGGTTAAATTTTTTGCTTTCGCGAAATAGTCATCACACTTTTCGAATTCTTTATTTTTAGAATAAATAGCTGCGATACGCGAAAAAACAACTCCTTTAATCGTATCGTGTGTTGGTTTTTCTGCTTCTGCAAGTAAAGAATCTAACTTTTTATTTTGCGTTACTGCAATTAAGGGTAAACACAAAATAAAAATATAACTTATTAAACGCATTACAACTTAATTATAAAACTTTTTAATTGTTGCGGCAACATATTCCTGCTCATCAAGCTTTAAACCGGGATACAAAGGCAAACTTAAAGATGTTTCGGCAATCTTTTCAGCTAAAGGAAACTGGCCTCTTTTAAAATTCATTTCTTTATACGCATCCTGTAAATGTGGTGGAATGGGGTAATGAATTAACGAACCAATAGTGTTTTTAGTTAAATGTTCCTGTAAGGCATCTCGTTTATTGGTACGTATTACATATTGATGATAAACATGCGTGCAATTATCTGCAATACCGGTTAAAACAATATCGCCAACACCTTTTAATAATTTGGTGTAATTAGCAGCCAGTTCAACACGGGTCTTTGTCCAATCATTTAAATATTTCAGTTTTACATTCAGTATCTCTGCCTGCAATTCGTCTAACCTTGAGTTAACACCTTTTATTTCGTTAAAATATTTTTTTTGCGAGCCGTAATTACGAATAACATTTGCTTTGTGATTTAGATCTGCATTGTTTGTTGTAATTGCGCCGGCATCACCAAGTGCACCTAAATTTTTTGCGGGGTAAAAACTTGTTGCATTAATATCTCCAAAACTGCCGGTGATCTTTCCATTACAGGTTGCCGCTTGTGCCTGGGCGTTATCTTCTACAACAAATAAATTATGTTTTTTTGCAATAGGCATGATCTTATCCATTTCGCAACATTGTCCAAATAAATGAACCGGCATAATAGCTTTTGTTTTTTTTGTAATGGCCGCCTCTATTAATTCGGGGTTAATATTAAATGTTGTTTCTCTTGGTTCAACCGGAACCGGCGTAGCACCAACGTAAGAAACAGAGAGCCAGGAGGCGATATAAGTATTAGATGGCACAATTACCTCATCACCGGGACCAACTCCAAGAGTTTTTAAAGCGATGATCAACGCATCTAAACCATTAGCAAGGCCGGTACAATAGGATGTGTTTGAGAATGCTGCGTAATTTTTTTCGAATTCCTTTAAACTATTGCCCATGATGTACCAATGGCTAT
>JAUXSA010000016.1 GCA_030681615.1 Bacteroidota bacterium | reverse complement strand
AACCATTACCCTAACCATGTCATCACTTCCCATAGCATCAGGTGTGAACGGTGCAGTAGTATTGTTGGTTAATGACGCATCAAATGAAACCTGGCTATTGGCTGTTGCTGTAAACTTTGGTCCAACTATCCATTCATCGTTTGTATTTGTTGATAACAGAACACGCGCGTTAGTATTTCCAACACTATTTAAATTTGCTTGGGTTGTCCATGAAGAGGTAGTACCGGTTGGCACGGCTGTTCCTGTGGCTTCTGTCCACAACGGAAAAGGCGTTGGTAAATTTGCGCCAGTAAATCCTGTAAAATCAACAAACTGAGGTAAGGTAGATGTAGCTGTAACATTTCTGACAATTAAAGCAGTATCATTAAATGCGTTCAAATCTCCGACTAATGAAGTAAATCCTTTAAAATTATATTGGCCTGCAGTTGTCATATTTACTGAACCTACAGTGAAATTTGCACTCGCTGCTACAGCTAGTGTTCCGGTATATGTAGCAGTTAAGGTTTGTACGATGGCGCCGGAAACCCAAACGCTAACCGGGAAGTTTGATATAGGCGCTGTTCCAAAATTATTAACTTGAACAACTAACGGTTCGGAGCTTGTATAACAACCTATACCCGGTGCAACAAAAGCTGATACGCCCGCATCGGTTGCAGAGGTATTGTATAAATTAATGTTATCTAATTGGAAGTAATAAGATTCAATATCATCCACTGGCCCGTCTTGTGCTAAGAACGCTACAATAATATTTTGTCCTGCATAAGCACCAAGAGGCACAGAAAAATTTGTAAACGAAGTTGTTAAGCTATTTGTTGCACTAATTGTAAATACTGGTGTAAAAGATGCGCCGCAATCGGTAGAGACCATTACTCTTACTTTATCATCACTTCCCATTGCATCAGGTGTAAAAGGAGCTGTTGTATTTCCGGTTAAAGCTGCATCAAAAGTAACTTGACTGTTTGCTGTTGCGGTAAATTTAGGCCCAACGATCCATTCATCATTTGTATTAGTTTGTAACAACACACGCGCATTTACATTTCCCGTAGTGTTTAAATTAGTCTGGCTTGTCCATGTAGAAGTTGTTCCGGTAGGTACTGCGGTACCTGTAGCTTCAGTCCATAAAGGAAAGAAGGTTGGTAAGTTAGATCCTGTGAACCCTGTAAAATTTACAAACTGCGGTAATGTTGACGGTGCAATAACTGTTCTTATTGTTGTTGTTAATGCATCATTAATAGCGTTTCCATCACCCGCTAAAGATGTAGAACCATTAAATGAATAGGTGCCGCTAGTAAGCATATTTAAAACTCCTACTGTAAAATTCGCAGTTGCACCAGCAGTGATAATTGGAATATAAGTAGCGGTGTATGTTTGGTTAACAGCACCACTAACTATTACTGTAACAGGAATATTTGAGATAGCCGATGTGCCATAATTCTTAATAGATACAACAACATTCTCAGCACTTGTATAACAACCTGTAGTTGCAGGAGAAATTAATGATTGAAGTCCGGCATCAATTGGAATACCCGCTATTCCATCAAATTCGTAGGCACCCATATCAGGATTAAGATTTGCGTTAACACCTGCTAAAGGACGAACGGCTGCATTATAATCAATATTTGTTCCTAACGAAGGAATTAAGACAGCACCTGATTCGGCGCCGTAAACTGTATTAGGCGGAATAGTTAAATTAGTATTTGATGTAAAAGGCGCGGCCATATTAGAGGCCGGGATCGAATTTAGATCGTTGGTTGGATTATTCACCTGTGAAAGTGCTTGCCATGCTCCTAGTGTTGATGCTTCATTTAAACCATTAGTAGTTCCAACTTTTCCAACAAAATGGTCTCCATCATTTGTAACGTTGTATGAATTATTATTAAGCACCGCATTTGCAAAATCGTAAGTTGATGGGAACCAAACTGCCATGAATTTTTGAGTGGTTACTGTTGACGTTTGTATATTGCAAAAAATATTATTCTTAATATCCAATCCTGTACAAGCTGCGCTTGTTACAAATAATGCTGCTGATGCAACACTGGTAGAAGTTCCTGTACTAAGGTTTATTGCGCCATATAAGTTTACGCTATTATAATAAATTTTATGGCCAGTTCCCGATGCTAGACGAAGTCCGATTGCATTTAATGTTGAGGTTGATAAATAGTTAACAGTCATAATATCGTAAACTATGTTATTGACCATTAAATGATCAGTCCCCCCACTTATACTAATACCATAGGCGCCCCAACCGCTTATACTCAAGCTTTTTATACCATGAACATTATTTCTGCTAATAGTAACAGAAGCACTTCCTGCGCCGGCTATTTGAATGCCATAAGGGCTTATAGAAGTATTTGGCGTTAAATTAAAAACTTCATTCTGGCTTAAGGTGGCACTTACAACTCCACTTAAATTAATACCCCCTGCCGTAATTGTTTCCCCAACTGTATTTGATCCTATAATATTATTTTTAATATTTAAATTACCTGAAGTGTTTGCAGTTGCTGAACCTACATAAATTGCAAAATAAGCTTTTCTAATATCATTATTCTCAATAGTATTATTATCGTAATCTGCACCCGTAGTACTACCTACTAAAAGTGCCACCGCATTATTACCGGCATATATACCATGGCTGCTAGTAACTGTGCTTCCACTTATTCCATCATTACCTTCGGTGTTGCCAATTATAACACAATTTTTTATAGTGTTATTTGTGGCTCCTAAACCTAAAGTGGTGCGGCCAATTAAACGAATAACTGCCGTTGATGCCACTGTGTTGGCGGCATTATTTACAATGGTTAATTCTCTTGTAACCGGCCCACCAGAAATATCACCATCAATAGTAACATTATCCGAACCATCCAATTCTAAAACACCCCGTCCTGTAACCATTGCGCCACTTATGGTTGCAGTAACTGTGGGTCTTAAAACTATTGAGGTATAATTTGCGCCGCCTTGCCCACTTGCGTTTAAGGGGGTTGGTGTTGTTGACTCAGTTGTACTTGCAGTAATATCAATTGTTATTGCACCAAAATGGGTTCCTGCATTAATGGCTGCAAAAGCAGTATTAACTGTTGAATAGGTTGCAGTAGAACCTCCTGTTACTGTTACTTGTGATTTAGCATATGATCCTAATAAAAGAAATGCAGCTAAAATTTTATAAACATTTTTCATCCTTAAATTTTATGTTTTTATTATACTTAGATTAAGACAAAAATAAACTAAAATTGTTTTGTATATTCTTATTTAACATTAGTTCTGAACAGTTTGAGGAAGGTTATACAACCTATTGCGAGTATAACTATTAATTCAGATAAAATAAACGAAAAGTATAAACAAAAAAAAAGGCCACCAATTAGGTAGCCTTTTTTTATTTTTAATTAAATTAATTATTGAATTACAATTCTGTAGTTAGCAGAATTAGTATTACTCATTACTTTCACAAAATAAATTCCTTTAGCGTATTTATTTAGATCAATTACTTCAGACGTATTTTTGGTTTTAAGCGTTGAAATTATTTGTCCAACAGAATTAGAGATAACAACTTCTTTCTCACCGTCAAAATTAAAGTCGGCTGTAATTAAACCACTTGAAGGATTAGGATAAATTGATATTAAACTACTGAAAGATGAATTAGCTTCAACACCTGTACAATTAGAAACGTTCTGTGTGAACATGGCAACGTTAGTACAGCTGTTAGCGGCAGTTCCTGTAACCGTATATGATGTTGTAACCGTTGGTGAAACTGCAATTGCAGTATTTGTAGAGCTGGTGTTCCATAAATAATTATTTGCACCATTTGCTGTTAAGGTTGCTGTTTGTCCAACACAAATTAAACTTGCAGAACTTGTAACACCAACTGTTGGAACAGTATTACTTGTAATAGCAATAGAAGCTGTTCCCAAACAACCAGGGCTGCTTTCTCCAGAAACAGTATAAACTGTACTTGCAGTTGGTGTTACCGATATTAAAGCGCCATTAGCGCCTGTACTCCAGGTATAAGTATTAGCGCCTGTAGCTCCAATATTAACAGATGTTCCAGGACAAACAGATAATTGACTCGCACCAAGTGTAATTACTGGAGAAGAAGTAACGGTTAATGTAACAGGTATTTTAGGGCTTGTACAACCCGGCTTGCTGTAATACACATTTCCATTAAACATCCTGCCCGCGTTTACGCCTCCAAATAGCGAACATAATCCCGCGCCCGTTTGTAATGTAATATCTGCATTAGAATAAGCAGTTGTTCCATTGGTATAATCCTGGTCTTGCGTTACATAAATACCTGTTAACTGGTTTGCAGGTATTGATAAAGGAGGAGTAACAACTCTTGTTGGTAAACTTGGGCCAGCACCTGTTACTACAACCGTGCCCCAAAGTGTCCATGCAGCTGCTGTTAATTCATTTCCTAAATACGTTCCTGTTTTATAATAAAGGTCAACAGTATAAGTGATAGCAGCACCAAAACTAACATCTAAACTATCAATAACAATAGATCCAGAAGTTGGTGTAATATCAAACATGGTTCCACCACCGCAACCATTTCCACCGGCAAATGTTGTTTGAAGGCTTGAGCTGGCACTTGAAACTGCTTCCGCAAAATAAGTTGTTGTTGTTACAGCACTTGCAGTATATGTACTTCCGGTTCCTAAAACAACAGTTGATGTTGGCGATGCGTACCAGCTAACTGTAGAAGGAGAAAAAGCGTTTACCGAAAGTGTCCCTGTATTAGGACCGCAAACAGCAGCGCCTGTTCCTGTAATTGTTGGATTGTTTACCGCAACAGTTGTAAAGGCAGAAACCTGACAACCATTCGTTCCTGTTCCAACTGCAGAATAAGACGTTGTAACACTTGGTGTAATAGTTATAGAAGATGAATTTGATCCGGTGCTCCATGTATAAGAAACCGCAGCACCTGTTAAACTTAAAGTGCCACTTGAGCTTGCACAAATAACAGTATTACCCGAAATATTAAATGCAGGGCTAAGTGTTCTTACAACAGAACTTGTGTTATTAAATGCATTTGGATCTCCGCCCACACTTGTAAATGCAGTTATGGTGTATGAACCCGGTATATTCATATAAGCAGTGCCAACTGTAAATACGGCGCTTGCACTGGCAGCTAATGCTGCTGTATAAGTAGCGGTTATAGTTGTATTTACCGGGCCGTTAACATACGCAGTAACAGAAAAGTTACTTATTGAAGCTGTACCAAAATTGTTTACAGTAACAACAATTGGTTCGTTAGTTCCTAAACAAGCATTCAGTGTGGGTGAGTTGATCGCTGATACACCGCCATCTGTAGGCGAAGCATTATATAAATTAATATTATCCAGTTGAAAGTAATATGACTCAAGATCATCTATCGGACCATCTTGCGCTAAAAATGCAACAATTATATCCTGACCAGCATAAGCACCTAATGGAACAGTAAAATTAGTAAAGTTAGTACTTAAATTATTTGTTGTATTAATTGTAAATATTGGTGTAAAAGTAACACCACAATCGGTTGATACCATTACACGAACCTTATCATCACTTCCCATTGTTGTAGGCGTAAATGGCGCAATTGTATTAAGTGTTAATGCTGCATCAAAAGAAATTTGAGTTGTTGCAGTAGCAGTAACTTTTGGCCCAACGATCCATTCGTTTGCTGCAATGGCAGATAAAAATACTCTTGCATTAACATTCGTTGCATTATTTAAGGCTGTTTGACTTGTCCAAGAAGAAGTTGTACCTGTTGGCACAACGGCACCTGTAGCCTCCCTCCATAAAGGAAAGAAGGTTGGTAAATTAGCGCCGGTAAAACTTGTAAAGTCAACAGATTGAGGTAATGGTGACGGTGCAATTACCGTGCGTGTTGTTGCACTCATTGCATCGTTCGGGGTATTTAAGTCTCCTGGTAAAGTTGTTGTTGCATTAAATGTATAATTTCCTGAAGCGGTCATATTAATGGTGCCTAAAGAAAAATTAAATGTACCACTTGGTGCAATGGTGCCTGTATATGTACCGGTTAATGTTTGATTAATTACACCTGAAACAACTAGCGAAACAGGAATATTTGAAATTGAAGTAGTACCATAATTTTTAATGGTAACTACAACATTTTCATTAGCAGAGTAGCAGCCAGTTGTTAATGGATTAATTAAAGCAATAATTCCCGCATCAGTAGGAACGCCGGCCAAACCATCAAATTCATAAGCTCCCATATCAGGATTTGTATTCGGATTGATACCTGCTAAAGGACGAACGTTTGCATTGTAGTCTATATTTGTTCCTAATGCAGGAATTAAAACTGCACCCGATTCTATTGGTGTAATTGTATTTGGATTGAAATTAAGAT
This sequence comes from Bacteroidota bacterium, assembly GCA_030681615.1. GTDB lineage: Bacteria > Bacteroidota > Bacteroidia > B-17B0 > Aurantibacillaceae > Aurantibacillus. The sequence goes on along the minus strand of JAUXSA010000016.1, from coordinate 84,560 downwards.
TCACATCCGAAATAAATGGGGCAACCGTATTAATAAATGGAACCGATGCGTTATCGTTGTTTACATTATTAACCTGCGAAAATGCTTGCCATGCAGCTAAATTAGAAAGATCATTTGTAAGCGCTGTAGTTCCTACTTTACCAACAAAATGATCAGCATCGTTTGTAACCATGTAAGCGTTATTATTTAATGTTGCGTTTAAGAAGTTATATGATGCTGGAAACCATACCGAATAAAAACGCGGTGTAGATGCATTAGAAGTCATTTTGTTCGAGAAAACATTATTCCTGACATCTAAACCTGTAACAGCGGTACTACTAACCATAAAGGCTGCACTGTAACAATTAGTTGTGCTACCTGCTGTTAATGCACCAAAAAGATTTACGCTGTTATAATAAATTTTATGCCCGGTACCTGATGTAATTCTAATACCATAAGCCTGGTAGATAGTTGATAGCGAATTATAATTAGTAGTTAAAATATCATAGATAACGTTATTGGTTAAAAGATGGTTATTACCACCAATTAAACTAATACCATAAGCTCCCCAGCCACCGGTACTTGTTGACCAGATAGAATAAACCTTATTGCGCGAAATTGTAACCGAGTTAGAAGAAGTTCCTGAAATTTCAATTCCTGCATTATTTACAGAAGTACTTACTTTTAAATTAAAAAATTCGTTTTGTGTAATTGTATTCGTAACAACGTTGGTTAACATCAAGCCTCTGTTTGATAAAGTAGAACCAGCCGTGTTAGAACCAAAAAGATTATTATTTATTAAATTATCATTTCCTGCATTTGCTGTAGTTGAACCAATATATAAACCAAAAAAAGCTTTTGTAAATTCATTATTGCTGATCGTAAAATTATCATAGTTATCGCCAAGGCCCCCTGAAGTAAGGGCTAATGCATTTGCTCCTGCATAAATACCGTAACTATTTGACACTGTGCTTCCGCTACTACCATCATTGCCGGGTGTGTTACCCGCTATAATACAATTTTTTACAGTATTGTTTGTGGCACCTAATCCTAATGTTGTTCTTCCTATAAAACGAATTGCCGCTGTTGCAGCAATATTCATTGAAGAAGTACAAACAATGCTAAGATCCCTTTGAACAGGACCACCAACCATATCTCCATCAAAAGTAAAATTATCAACACCGTCTAATTCTAAAACCCCACGACCTGTTGCTACTTCACCTGAAATTGTTGCTGTAGCAGACGGACGTAAAATAATAGAAGTATAGTTAGCTAAACTTTGACCGCTTGCCAATAATGGTGTAGGTAAATAACCCGTTGGACCTTCTACAGTACTTGCCGTAACATCAATTGTTATAGCACCAAAATGCGTTCCAGCATTAATTGCAGCGAATGCAGCATTTACTGTTGAATAAGTTGCAGTTGAACCGCCGGTAACGGTTACTTGTGCGTGAGATAATCCTCCAACTAACACAAACGCGACTAATAATTTGTAAAAATTTTTCATTCTTCTTTTTATTTTTTAGTTGTATTTATTAATGTTCTCAAAACTTTTTTTTTACCACTGAAAGTTTACTTAACCTCAGGATATTGTTTTAAAAACAAACTATGTTCAACAAAGTTCTAAAACATAGACCATAAAATTTAAGTAATTTAATCGAATAATTACCTTTTAAAAGCAACAAAAAAACACGTAAACACTTATTTATCATTTAGTTACCAGTAAATTTGCTACGTTTCAAAGAAAAAATTTAACTTTGTGTTAAAATTTGCTAATCCATGTCGCAGCAACTTATCCAGCTCATTGGATCTTTAACCAAAAATGAAAAAAGGTACATTAACTTGAATTTAAAAACCTTTTCTTCAGATAAAGACCTTAATGGATTATTATCTGATTTTAATAAAACAGAAAAACAAATTAGTTTAAAAAATAAAAAAGACAATTTAAGTATTTCCGGAAATTCTACCCGTTTATATTATAAGGTTATTGATATTTTATATCAATTTCATGAAGAAGAATTACCCAACTCCGACGGCTCTTTAAAAAATTTGAAACGTGCAAAGGTTCTAATTTTTAAAGGTCTGTATAAAGAAGGTATTAAACTTCTTGATAAGATCATTAATCATGCATCAAAATATGATTACCTGATTAAAATGGAAGCGCTTGAATTAAAACTCAATAGCGCTATTGAATCTGTTGATGTTGATTATATTAATACCGATTACCCAAAAGACAAAGAACTTTTTTCAAAAATTCATAGTGAGTATTATAATTTAATGGAGTATCAAAGCATGGAAGCACTCATTAAATTAGAATCAACAACATTATATTTTTATGGCGACGATCATAGTATTACTAAAAACTTCCAGCAACTTTTAGAGAACGAAACAAATGCTTTTCATCCCCTGGCCAAGATCTATTACAATAAAGCAAATGCTTTTCTTGCCATGAAGCGCGGGCAACCAGATAAAGCCTACCCGTTTGCCAAAAGAACGATTGATCTTTTTGAAGAGTATTCCGAAATAAAAAAAAGGAACCTGGTTATCTACTTAAAATCCATAAGGAATTTATGTCTTGTTCTTCTATATTTAAAAAAGCATAAAGATGCAGAGGCTGTTTTAGATGAAAGTGAAAAAACACTTGTGGATTTTAAAAAAAATTCAAGCGTAGATGTAAGGACAGAGTTGTTTACTTTATTTGTTTTGATACGAACAAATATTCTTATCTCTCATGATCTTGTTAAGGACAATATCTCAAAAATAAAGACCTTTGAAAATGAATTCCATTTAAATATTGATATTTTAAAGGATGATGAAAAAGTCAATTCATATTTGAATTTTACCATCCTGAACATTTATTTAAAAAATTACCGTCAGGCTTTAAAATATACAATTGAGGCTATAAAAATTTCAGGCAAAGTGCGAAAAGACATTTACCACATCTCTTTAATGAATGAAATTGTGATACATTATTTTTTAGGCAATGCCGATGTTATGTTCTCAAAACTTGCAGCCTACAAGCGTTTTATTTCTAAAGGCGATACACTATTTGGTTTTGAAAAAGAGCTACCGGCTTTATTAACAATCATTTTTAATGAACCGCAAAATAAAACATTATACGAAAAATTATTCGATAAAATTGACCGGTCGCTTGAAGAGGAAGGAAAGCTGGTAACTAAACCTTTTATAGCATTATTTTATTTAAAAGCTCTGTAACAAAAAAGGCTCCCATCTGGAAGCCTTTTAAATTATAAATTATTTATTGTTACTTAATTTTAAACGCAGCTTTTACTTTTGAAACGTAATCTAATTTTTCCCAGGTAAACAATTCTACTTTCATAGTTTTTGTTTTTCCATCAGGTGATTTAAAGGTTTTTGTTACAACCTCGTTCTTACGTCCCATGTGACCATAAGCAGCGGTTTCGCTATACATTGGTGTACGTAATTTAAAACGTTGCTCAATAAAGTATGGACGCATATCAAAAACACTTTCAACAATTTTAGCAATTTGTCCGTCTGTCATTTTTACTTTTGCAGTTCCATAAGTATCAATAAAAATACCCATTGGTTGCGCAACTCCAATTGCGTAAGAAACCTGCACCAACACTTCGGTACAAACACCAGCAGCAACTAAATTTTTTGCAATGTGGCGTGTAGCATAAGCAGCAGAACGGTCAACCTTACTTGGATCTTTTCCTGAGAAAGCACCACCACCGTGAGCACCTTTTCCACCATAAGTATCTACAATAATTTTACGCCCAGTTAAACCGGTGTCACCATGCGGACCACCAATAACAAATTTACCGGTTGGGTTAATATGGTAATTAATTTTGTTGTTGAATAAGTGTGCGTATTTTGGATATTTCTTTTTAACGCGTGGAATTAAAATATCAACGATGTCTTTTTTAATTTTCGCTAACATTTTTGGTTCGTTATCAAAATCATCGTGCTGCGTTGAAACTACGATAGCATCAATACGAACAGGTACATTATCATCACTGTACTCTAACGTAACCTGTGATTTTGCATCGGGACGTAAATATTTTATTTCTTTATTCTCGCGACGTAATGCAGCAAGTTCTATTAAGATGCCATGTGCAAGATCTAAAGCCAAAGGCATGTAGTTAGCAGTTTCGTTAGTTGCATAACCAAACATCATCCCCTGGTCACCAGCACCTTGTTCTTCTTTTTTCTTTTTATCTACACCTTGATTAATATCAGATGATTGTTCGTGAATTGCAGATAAGATACCGCAAGAGTTTGCCTCGAACATATATTCAGATTTGGTATAACCAATTTTACGAATTACTTCGCGTGCAATTTCCTGCACATCTAAATATGCTTTTGATTTTACTTCGCCAGCCAAAATAACCTGACCTGTGGTAACTAATGTTTCACAAGCAACTTTACTGTTTGGATCGAAAGCTAAAAAATTATCAATTAAGGCGTCCGAAATTTGATCGGCTACTTTATCCGGGTGTCCTTCTGACACTGATTCTGATGTAAATAAATATCCCATATGGATCTAAGAATTAAAATTTATGATTTAAAATGAGTTTCAAATATAGGTGAATGCTTGGAATAAACAAACTATTTGGACGGAGTTAGCTTAAATTCGTAAAACTCCATAATTTGATTACAAAGCAATTTCTTGCAAGCCTCGTCAACCTTAGCTTTTGCGGCATTTTCGTCTGCAGCGCTTATCTCTAATGTAATATGTTTACCAATACGAACGTTCTCTATCTCGCCAAGGTTAAGGTTCTTCATAGAGCCGGTAACGGCTTTGCCCTGTGGGTCTAGCAATGCGCGAAGCGGCATTACATCAATATCTGCAATAAATTTTGCCATTTTGTGTTTGAATTTAGGTTAACAAAAGTAGGATTAAACTTTCTTTTTGAAAAATATGTTATCCACAATACTTAACAAAATATAAAGAATAATAACCAGCGGAATGCCCACAAACTGAAAGACCGCGAGAAGAAGAAGAGATAATCCTATTAATATAAAACGCATCTTATTATCTGCCCAGCCAAAGTTTTTGAATTTGAGGGCTATTAAAGGAATTTCTGAAACAAGTAACAGGCTCATAATTAAAGACACAAGACATAAGACAAATGGATGTAAAACATACTCATCTATATTAAATTCTCTAAAACACATTAAAGCCTGTGGATTTGTATTTACAAATAATGGAATCGAACAAATAACCATTGCATTGGCAGGTGTTGGTAAACCAATGAAGGAATCTGACTGACGGGTATCATTATTAAATTTAGCAAGGCGAATTGCTGAAAAAATTGGAATGATAAAAGCAAAATATTGTGGAAGATACGTTGAGTCATCAATTGCAACTGCACTTGTATCTGGCACCCCAGTACTTAGCGCGACATTCATTATCCATGCTGTGGCAATCATTTTAAACATCACAACTCCCGGCACCACACCAAAAGTTACCATATCCGCTAAACTATCAAGATCTTTACCAATTGGAGAAGCAACATTTAATAAACGCGCTGTAAAACCATCAAAAAAATCTAAAACTAATGCAATGCCGACTAAATAAGCTGCCCAAACAAGATCACCTTCAAAAGCTTTTACAATGGCTAAACATCCGCACAATAAGTTACCGCAGGTAATAGCGTTAGGTATGTGCTTCTTGATCAAAGTTTTTATTTACAATTTATGAATTGACAATTTACGATTGATATTCTTCATTGTCAAATTAACTAATCGACTAATTGTCAAATTAATTTCCCACTCAACTCTTCCCACTTCTCCATTTCCTTTTCTAAATTACTTTTTAACTGGTTGTAATTTTCAAAAAAGGTTTTATCGTTCACTAATTTATCGTATTGAGAAGCATCGCTTAATTTAGTATCGCATTCTTTTATCTTCACTTCTAAATTAGCAATATTTTCTTCCACCTTTTTTATCTGGCTGCGAATTTGTTTTTGCTCTGCTTCGTTCGGATCAACAGTCTTGATTCCTGCCGTCCCTTGAGTCTTGTCTTTCTTCTCTTCCTTAACTTCTGCTCTTCCGGTTTTGTCGAGGTCAAGCTGATTCAATCGCTCTACTTTACGTATTTGCATGAACTCTTCAATATCACATAAATATTCTTTTACTTTTCCATCACGGAATTCAAATAAACGATCGCAAATGCCTTTCATAAAATCCCTGTCGTGGCTTACCATAACAACAGTTCCTTCGTAATCAATTAATGCGCGTTTTAAAATATCTTTCGAACGAATATCTAAGTGATTCGTAGGCTCATCCATTAACAATAAATTGTAAGGCTCTAACAATAATTTACATAAAGCTAAACGTCCACGCTCTCCTCCACTCAACACCTGCACTTTTTTGTCAATATCTTCTCCTCTAAATAAGAACGAGCCTAATAAACCACGCACCTGTTTACGTACTTCGCCAACTGCTGCTTCATCAATAGTTTCAAAAACAGTTTTCTTTGGGTCTAATTTTTCCTCCTGATCTTGTTCAAAGTAACCCATCATTACACTATGACCCAATTGCACAGTGCCATCATGATCTACTTTCTTTGCGATCATTTTCATCATCGTAGATTTACCTTCACCGTTTCGTCCAACTAAACCTATCTTCTCGCCTTTGGTAATAATAAATTCTGCACCCGAAAAAATATGTTTTGGTCCGTAACTTTTACCAGCATTTTCAACCGTCAACACAATTTTACCACTATGAGCCGGTGCCGGAAAACGGAAGTTCATACTCATGTTATCGGCATCATCTACCTCAACAATTTCCATACGATCCAACTTCTTGATCAATGATTGCGCAAAGGCAGCTTTACTTGCTTTAGCGCGGTATTTATCAATTAATACTTCTGTTTGATTGATGATCTTTTGTTGATTCTTTGCAGCATTCTCCTGTTGTTCTTTTCGTTCTTGACGAAGAACTAAATAGCGCGAATAATTTGTTTTGTAATCGTAAATTTTTTGATTTGAAATTTCTATGGTACGATTTGTTACACTATCTAAAAATGTTTTATCGTGACTAATAAGCATTACTGCGCCGGGAAAAGTTTCCATGAATTCTTCCAGCCACATAATAGCTTCAATATCCAAGTGATTGGTTGGCTCATCTAACAATAAAATATCAGGGCGTTGTAATAATAATTTTGCTAATTCAATACGCATTCTCCAGCCTCCGCTAAACTCAGCGGTTTGGCGATCAAAATCCTTTCTCTCAAAACCTAAACCTTTTAAGATCTTCTCGATCTCTTCGTTACGGTTACCGGCGCCCAACATATCCAAACGCGTGTATACGTCAGTTTGCTCTTCAATTAATTTGGCGTAAGAATCACTTTCGTAATCAGTACGTGTTTCTAAGAGGTGATTGATTTCATTGATGCGTAATTCTAATTTTTGAATTTCCATGTAAGCCGTTTCTGTTTCTTCAAAAACAGTGCGGCCGTGTTGATGGATCATATCCTGTGGTAAATAACCAATGGTACATGATTTAGGCATAGAGATCTCGCCCTTTGTAGGATTTTGTTGCCCGGATAAAATCTTAAGCAAAGTACTTTTACCCGCTCCATTTTTACCGGCCAAACCAATTCTATCTTTTGGATTTATTAAAAAGGAAATATTATCAAAAAGATTGAACCCTCCAAAACTTACTGTAACACCATTAACCGAAATCATTATTCAAAAAAATTATTAAGCGGCAAAGATAGGCAATTTTTAAGGGATTTTAAAGAGTCTAAATGCAATAAATTGTGAAATAACTGTGCGGGATGGAACGCAGATCTTACTGATTATGCGGATTAAACACTGATAAATTAATCCGTGGAAACCCGTTAAATCCGTTTTATCAGTGTTCCATCGCCTAACTCAGTTCGTAATTGATCTCTACCAGTTTGTCCATTTCTATCAGGAAAGTATCGTTTATCTCGATCTTATTTTTCTTCGAGAAAAGTTTTACATTTTGGTGCAATTCTTCGTCTTCTACATAAAACTCAACGCTGCTTTTACCAGTATTATTGCTCATTAATTGTTCCAGCTTATTTATCAGGTTGTCGTTCACACTTCCTAACTTTACTTTCATGCGGATCAGATTAAAAGCATTTGTTTTTACATCATCCAGCAATTCAATTTTATTGATCTTAATTTCTAAACTACCGGGTTGGTTGTAACGTTCCTGCACTTTTGCTTTTACAAAAACAAACAAACCCTGCACCATGTATTTATTGTATTCAACAAAATCTTTTCCGAACAACATCAATTCTGTTGTGCCAAAATAATCTTCAACAATTAATTTGCCAAAGGCGTTACCGGTTTTGCTGGTGCGGTTCTCAAAGCCTGTAATAATACCGCCGAAAACGACTTCGCGATTTTTAAATGGTTCTAAACCTGCTTTTAACTGCGCACAATTTGCGTTGCATTTATGCTCTATAATTAATTTGTATGGATCTAAAGGATGGCCACTAATAAAAAACCCTACTACTTCTTTTTCCCTGCTCAATTGCTCTAAAGCATTCCAGGGTTCTACTTTTGGTAACTGAGGTTCGCTTACTTCTACTTCATCTTCGCCACCAAATAAACTTGCCTGCGACGTATCATTTCCTAAATTTTTCTGGTTACCATAACGGATCATTTTATCGGTCAAAGTATTTCCATCCTGATCAAGCACAAAGAACATAGAGCGTGTCATATTCTCAAAACTATCAAAGGCGCCCGAGAGCGCTAAACCTTCAATACTTTTTTTATTGACTGCTTTGCTATCTAATCTTGCCGCAAGATCAAATACATTTTTATATGGTCCGTTGGCATTTCTATCTTCTACAATTGCATTCACCACATTCTCGCCAACACCTTTAATACTGGCCATTCCAAAGCGGATATCGCCATTTGGCATTACAGAGAATTTACCAAAACCTTCGTTCACATCAGGACCCAAAACTTTTAATCCGGCACGTTTACACTCTTCCATAAAGAACGCAATAGACTCAATACTACCCGCGTGATTTAACGTAGAGGCCATGTATTCGCTTGGATAATGCGCTTTTAAATAGGCTGTTTGAAATGCAACATAAGCATAACAGGTAGAGTGTGATTTATTGAAGGCGTAGGATGCAAAGGCCTCCCAATCTTTCCAAACTTTTTCTAATACTTTTGCATCGTGTCCGTTCTTAGTTGCATTCTCAATAAAAAGTGGCTTTAATTTATCAAGGGTCTTTTTATCTTTTTTACCCATTGCTTTTCGCAATACGTCGGCATCACCTTTTGTGAAATTCGCCAGCTTCTGACTTAAACGCATTACCTGTTCCTGGTAAACAGTGATACCATAGGTCTCCTGTAGATACTCATCCATGCCTTCAAGATCGTATGTGATCTTTTCGCGGCCGTGTTTACGTGCAATATAATTTGGAATGTAAGCAATTGGTCCCGGACGATACAAGGCATTCATCGCGATCAGATCGGTAAAACTATCGGGTTTTAATTCTTTTAAAGATTTTTGCATACCGGCACTTTCATATTGAAAAATACCGTTTGTTTCGCCACGTTGAAAAAGCTCGTATGTTTTTTCATCTTCTAATGAAATAGCATCAATATCAAGATCAATTCCGTGATTTAATTTTACAAGTGCTACCGCATCTTTAATAATAGTAAGTGTGCGTAAACCCAGGAAGTCCATTTTTAATAAGCCAGCGCTTTCCGCAACAGAGTTATCAAATTGGGTAACCAGCATATCGCTGTCCTTACCTTTTGTTACTGGCACATACTTCATCATTTCGCCCGGCGTAATAATTACACCACAGGCATGAATACCGGTGTTACGCAAGCAACCTTCCAGTTCGTAAGCCTGATTTAATACATCCGCTTCAGGACCTTTTTCTTCAGCTAATTTTCTGAAGGCGTGAGATTGTTCAATGACTTCGCGCCTACCTTCTATCTTACCAAGATATTTCAGATCAATGCCGCCTGGTTTTAGTAACGCTTTTAATTTAGCATCCAGACTATCCGGAAACAATTTTGTTAAACGATTAGCGTTATCTAAAGGAAGATCTAAAACCCTTGCTGTATCTTTGATGGCAGATTTACCGCCCATAGTACCGTAAGTGATAATTTGTGCTACCTGGTTGGCGCCATATTTTTTAATTACATAATCAATAACAGCGCCGCGGCCTTCATCATCAAAATCAATATCAATATCGGGCATGCTAATACGATCGGGATTTAAGAAACGCTCAAAGAGGAGGTCGAACTTGATAGGATCAACATTGGTAATACCTAAACAATAAGCAATAGCAGAACCCGCAGCAGACCCACGACCCGGGCCAACCGAGACACCAAGTCTGCGTGCTTCGCGAATAAAATCGGCAACAATTAAAAAGTAACCAGGATAACCCATTCTTTCAATAGTGGCCAATTCAAAATCGATACGTTCTTTAATTGCTGGCGTAAGATCGGGATAACGTTTTGCGGCACCTTCGTACGTGAGCTCTGTCATGTAAACAAACTGCTCTGCAATAATTCTTACTTCTGCTTTTTCATGCGCGACCTGTTCTTCACTATAATTTTTTGCCTGCCAATCTTTTTCTTTTATGGCTACAATACGTGCAAATGAATCATCAATAGCCTGTGCGTTGTTTGCAATAAAATCATCCGCAATTTCAAACTTTGGTAACAACACTTCGCGACCTAATTTAAATTGTTCGATCTTATCAACAATTAAATTAGTGTTGGTAAGCGCCTCTGGAATGTCTTTAAAAAGCGCAGCCATTTCAGCGGGTGATTTAAAATAAAATTCATCGTTTGGCATACCATACCTAAAGCCACGGCCTTTACCTTTAGGGGTTTCCAGCTTCTCATTATCTTTTACGCATAATAAAATATCGTGCGATTTAGAACCTTTCCTATCAATGTAATAATTACTATTTGCGGCAAAATACGGAACGTTATGTTTTTTTGCTAATGCTAATAATTGTCCGTTAGCAAAATCTTCATCCTGATTTTTATGCTGACGATTCAATTCAACATAAAAATCTTCGCCAAATTGTTCAAGGTACCATAAAAATGCATTCTCGCCTTGTTGCTCACCTAAATTGATGATGCTATATGGCACTTCAGAATTTAAAGAACCTGTAGTAGCTATCAATCCTTCTTTATATTTCACAAGAATATCTTTATCTATCCGCGGTACATAATAAGCGCCATCAATTAAACCCATTGAGCTAATACGACAAAGATTTTCGTAACCCTTACGGTTTTTGGCAATTAATACCTGCGTAAAGCCATTATCTTTTTTGGTCTTGTCTTTATGATCGGCACAAATATTTACTTCGCAACCAATAATACATTTTAATTCTGTTTTCTTTTCGCCGGTAATTTCGCCTTTGTCAATTGCAGCATTATGCTCTTTTATTTTTTTATTCTGACTGTCAATTTCTTTCCAGAATAAAAATGCACCATACATATTTCCATGATCTGTTAATGCAACACCGGGGCTTTTAAACTCCAATGCTTTAGCTACAAGAGCCGCTACATCGCTGGTAGATTGCAATACGGAAAATTGTGTGTGATTATGAAGATGGCTGAATTTAAGATTGGCGTCAACTTCCGTAATTACTGTTTCAACGGTTGCAAGTTTGGCGGCCTCTTCTTTTTCTTTTGCTTCTTTGGCTTTACGATCTTTCCAATACTGCTCGTGTTTGGTTAATTCGGTAAAATCAGGCGCAACATAATTAATTGCCGGCAACATATCTACCGGGATCTCGCGCACTTTGGTAATGCCTCTTTTTATGATCTCGAAAAATACTTTTGTTGTGGCCGCAACGTCAAACGCGGCATTATGCGCTTCATCAAAACCTTTATTAAATAATTTCTGGTAAAGCTCTGTTAAGGTTGGCCATTTAAATTTGCCGCCTCTGCCACCGGGCAAAGCGCAATACTCAGTGGTTTGCTCGTTCTTGGTGTCAATAAAGGCCTTATTTTCAAGCACATTAGGCAAACCGCAACGTAGCAACTCGGCACCAATAATGTTTATATCAAACTCAATATTGTGTCCGCACAAATAAGCGGTTTCGCCAACAACATCAATAAACTTCTGTAAAGTATCTTTAAGGTTTTTTCCCTCTTCGTTGGCGCGCTCGTTAGTGATACCGTGAATTTGTATGGTAGCAAAAGGAATGGTATAACCTTCCGGCTTAACAATGATAGAATCATTTTGAAGCAAATTTCCGTTGGCATCATGCAGTTGCCAGGCTATTTGTACCATCCGTGGCCAATTGTCAAAATCGGTTAAAGGCGCGTTATAATTGCGGGGTAAGCCTGTGGTTTCGGTATCAAAAATTAAAAACATGCCGGGATAAGGTGATTTTAGTTAAAATTATAGGGTAAACGGACTATAAATTTACGATTTTAAAGGCCTTTATTTTTGGTTGTTGAAAAATATGGAAAGCTTATTGGTAATCAGGGTTTAACAATCTTTTAAAAACCTTAAAATTTCGTTTTTCTGTTTCATTAAAACTGTTATCTTTGCCAGTCATAAAAATTTTGAACGAAATGAGTAAAGAAAAAAACATTCAGCAACAGGTTGATGCGGATAAGAAAAAGGAAAGTACAAGTATTTTAGAGAAGATCAGGAGAAGAACAGGTTTGCTTGTTGGTATTGTAGGTTTAGCCCTTGTAATATTTATTTTGGAAAGCCTTTTAGGCTCAGGTGCCAGTATATTTGGCGATAATGAAATGGCCTCAATTGGCTCTATTCATGGTAAAACCATTGACAGGAACGAATTTTTAACTAAAGTTGAGAACCAGTTAAATATTATTCGCCAGCAAAAACAATCTAACGATATTGATGATGCTACCCGCGGACAGGTATTGGATTATGTTTGGCAACAATATGTTTCGGATATGGTTATTAAACCTCAGTATGACAAAGTGGGTATTACTGTTGGTGAAGATGAAGTATATGAGCGCGTTGTGGTACATCCGGTACCAACCATCTCTCAACGTTTAACCGATCAAAAAACAGGTAAGATCTATGAGCAGTTAGCTGCAGCAGATGGAAGCCTTGATCCTGCTAAGTTCCGCCAGTTTGTACAAAATGCTACCGGCGACCAGGAAATGTTCGTAAAGCAAATGGAAGAAGATGTTAAGAACATGCGTTATGCAGAGAAGTATGCAACATTGATCCGTAAAGGATTATATACTACCAATGCAGAAGCAAAAGAAGGTTTTAAAGCTCAAAACAACAAACTTAGTTTTAACTATGTAATTAAACGTTTTGATTCTGTAAATGATAGTACTGTTAAAGTAACTGATGCGGATATTCAAAAATATTATAATGATCATTCATACTTATTTTTAAATACAGAAACAACACGTAAAATAGAATACGTTTCTTTTGATGTATTACCAAGTCCTTCAGACGTTGAAGCGATCGCGAAAGATGCTCAAAGAGCTGCTGAAGATTTTAAAGGTAAAACATTAAAAGAAGATAGTAGTTTTATTGCTCAGGAAAGTGAGAATGGAACAGTAAATATTCAGGATATGAACAAAAAGAGTATGATCGTTCGTGATTCTGCAATCTTTACTTCTGCTGCCGGTACAGTATTTGGGCCGTATAACGAAGGTGCTTATTTTAAGATCTACAAATTAGAAGCAGTTAATTCAATTGCCGATAGCGCACGTGTTCGTCACATATTAATTGCAATTAACGACCCTCAAACACAACAACCGAAGCGTAGTTTAGAAGGAGCAAAAAAATCTGCTGATAGTTTGTTAGCTTTAATAAAAGACAAAAAAGTTACGTTTGATACTCTAGTAAAAACCATTAGTGATGATGGTGGAAGCAAAACAAATGGTGGAGATTACGGTTGGTTTGATGAGAACAAAGGTTTTGTTGAGCCGTTTAAAAATGCCGGATTAATGGGCACTAAAGGAAATATATCTGTTGTGCAAACACAATTTGGTTACCACATTATTGAAGTGTTAGATGTAAGTAAAACAAAACACAACACTTATAAAGTAGCACAGATCTTTAAATTAATAGCGCCAAGCGATGAAACTAATCAGGCAATTTTTGCGCAGGCAAATCAATTTGCTGGTGAAAATAATACAGGTGAGTTATTTGATAAAGCTGTAGACTCTAAAAAATTAACCAAACGTTTAGCAGATAACATCAAAGAAAGTGATCGTCAGTTACCGGCATTAGATAATGCAAAAGAAATGATCAGGTGGGTTTATACAGCTAAAAAAGGAGATGTAAATATTTTTACGTTTGCCGATAAACATGTTGTTGCTAAAGTTGCAGGTATTAAAAATAAAGGTGTTTTACCTTTAGAAGATGTAATGGATGAAGTGAAAACTTTAGCAATTAAAGATAAAAAAGCGCAAACTTTTTTAGCTGAGTTTGGCACTAAAGCGGGAGCTTCTAAAGATTTAAATGATATAGCGACAAAATTAGGATTGGAAGTTAAGAAACAGGAAGATTTTCCGGCTACAAGTCATAATGTTGAAGGTTTAGGACACGATGATATTTTAATTGGAACAGCCCTTGGAACTAAAGCAGGCGCTACAACAAAAGCCATTGAAAGTGATAATGGTGTGTTTGTTTTAAATGTTGTAAAAGTTTCTGAGATCCCGGTACCTGCCGATCTTAAAATGGTGAAAATGCAGATGGATCAGGCAAGCAGTTCAAGAGCAGATTACGAAGTATTTAATGCTTTAAAAGAACTCGCAAATATCGAGGATCATAAATCCAGGGTAGAATAATAAAATTTTAAGATCCCCTCTTTACACAGAGGGGATTTTTTATTTAGATACAAAATGAGTTAAGATCGAATATGACCATTCAGGAAATTATTACAGAAATTGAAAATTTTGCGCCACTTGCTTACCAGGAAGATTACGATAACTGTGGTTTAATAACCGGGCAAAAAACTCAAACTGCTACTGGCGCTTTATTAAGTTTAGATTGCACCGAAGAAGTTATTGATGAAGCTATTGCCAATAAATGCAATTTAATAATTGCCCACCACCCTATTTTATTTAGCGGTTTAAAAAAAATAAACGGCAACAATTATGTTGAAAGAACAATTATAAAAGCCATACAAAATAACATTGCTATTTACGCCGCACATACCAATCTTGATAATGTAAAACAAGGAGTAAATAAAAAAATGTCCGATAAATTAGGCTTAAAAAATCTGCACATATTAGCGCCAAAATCTAACATCTTAAAAAAGCTGGTCACCTTTGTGCCGGGAAGTCACCACGAGGCTGTATTACAAGCCCTATTTGAGGCCGGAGCGGGTAATATTGGTAATTACTCTAACTGCAGCTTTAACCTTGAAGGAACCGGCACTTTTAAAGGAAACGCAGATACCAAGCCCTTTTTAGGCAAACCAAATGAGTTAAGTAAGGAAAAAGAGATAAGAATAGAGGCCATTTTTGAATTTAATAAGGAGGCGGGAATCATTGCGGCACTTCTAAAGGCTCACCCATACGAGGAAGTAGCCTATGATATTTATTCAATTGCCAACAAACACCAACAAATAGGTAGTGGCATGGTGGGTGAGCTTGAAAAGGAAATGAACGAGAATGATTTTTTAGGGCATGTTAAAAAAAGTTTATTATGTGGTTGTCTAAAACACACCAAAAAGCTGGGGAAATCAATTAAAAAAGTGGCAATTTGCGGTGGAAGCGGGCGTTTTTTACTCAAAAATGCCATTAATAGTGGGGCTGATGCCTTTATAACCTCAGATTTTAAATATCACGAGTTTTTTGATGCGGAAAATAAGATATTACTCATAGATGCCGGACACTTTGAAACAGAGCAATTTACCCCTGAAATTTTTTATGAGATAATTCAGAATAAATTTCCTACATTTGCAATCCGTTTATCAAAAACAAATACAAATCCGGTAAACTATTTTTAGAACATGGCTGCAAAAATTAAAGAAAAAATTGACGCTTCAGTTGAAGGAAAATTAAAGTCGCTTTATCAATTACAATTAATTGATAGCAAGATCGATCGTTTAAGAACAGTAAGAGGTGAATTACCTTTAGAGGTTAGCGATCTTGAAGACACCGTTTTAGGTTTAGAGACCCGTTTAAAGAATGTTGAAGAAGAAGTAGCCGAACTTGAAACTACCTTAGCCGAAAAGAAACAAGCTATTAAAGATTTTACTGCAAATATTAAAAAATACGAGCAACAACAAGGTAAAGTTCGTAATAACCGCGAGTACGATGCCATTACAAAAGAAATTGAATTTCAGAATTTAGAGATCCAATTGGCTGAAAAACGTATGAAAGAAGCTAAAGCAAGCGTTACTATCAAAAGCGAATTGCTTGAAAAAAGTAAGATAGAATTTGAAGAAAGAAGCAAAGATCTAAAGGCGAAAAAAGGTGAGTTAGACGAGATCATTGCTGAAACTGAAAAAGAAGAAAAAGAATTAATTAAGGAAAGCGAAGCAGCTACTGCAAATATTGAAGATCGTTTATTAAATGCTTACAAACGTATCCGTACAAACTCACGTAACGGTTTAGCAGTTGTAGCAGTAGAGCGTGATGCTTGCGGCGGATGTTATAATAAAATTCCACCTCAACGTCAGTTAGACATTCGTTTAAATAAAAAAATTATTGTGTGTGAACATTGTGGTCGCGTTTTGGTTGACGGCATGTTGATCCCGGACTCAGGATTAGAAGATGTAAAAAAATAATTAATTATTTTTTGAATAATTAAATCTTTCATTTACATTTGCACACCAAAAAAATTGGGAGCTTAGCTCAGCTGGTTCAGAGCATCCCGACTAAAAGTCGGGAGGGTCAATAGCCCAAAAAATTGAAATGTTGAATTAAAAAATAGAACCGCTTTGGGAGCTTAGCTCAGCTGGTTCAGAGCACCTGCCTTACAAGCAGGGGGTCACTGGTTCGAACCCAGTAGTTCCCACACAAAACCTCGCCTTTGGCGGGGTTTTTTTATGTCATCATGTTTCATCTTTACATATTACTCTCTCCAACAAAAAATAAATATTATGTTGGTCATACTGGCGATGATCTTGTTGAACGTATTCGAAAACACAATTCAAATCATAAGGGTTTTACCGGAGGAATTGGTGATTGGGAATTAAAATACTACGAGACATATTTTACAAAAACTGAAGCTGTGAAACGTGAAAAAGAAATTAAGAGTTGGAAGAGTAGAAAAATGATCGAAAAACTAATTTTTAAAACTTAACTCAGCTGGCTCAGAGCATCCCGACTAAAGTCGGGAGGGTCACTGGTTCGAACCCAGTAGCTCCCACCATATAGGGCTGATCGTCAAAATTACGATCAGCCTTATTTTTTTTACCGCTGTTCTTCCCGTCAAACCTAGAAATCAGCGAAAGCAATTTGCTTTCTTTTGTCGTTCGAACTTCATTTTCCTGAAATTGGTAATATTCCTTGCATATCGAACCAACAATATTTTGCTTCCCATCCAATGTGGCCTCAAAGTAAAGCGTGTCAAGGCTTTTAAGGCGGTTTAGCCCGATTTTAAGGTGGTGCTTGAACTCAGCCTCCATCGTGTTGGTTGAAAGGTGTTGTCTTTCCAGTTTGGCAATAATAGGCTCATATCTGACTTTAGCCTCTTTGTAATCTTCAGGGCTAATTTTACCATCAAGCATCATTTGTTGGGCATTACTTATGCGATCCTTATTTATTTGGATTTCCGCCTGAATTTCCTTCTGATTTTGCCCCTTACTCTCACTGCCTGATTTGAACAATTCTTTGGTAATTTGTTGGTATAATTCATCTACTTCCATTTCAAAAACAATTTTCCTTAAATAATCTCCATAAGCATCATTAACCTGATTAGCCTTTACTCTTTCCGGACAACCTTTTGTGCAGTGATAGTAATAATGTCTAATTCCACTGCCCCCTCTTGAGGCGCTTCCGGTCAATTTTTTATTGCACCGTGGGCAGGTAAAATAACCTCGGAGTGGAAGCTCTTCTTTCGCAGAAATTTTAAAAGCAAATTTTCTTCTTCGTCCATTTATAACATCTTGCACGTCATTAAATAATTCTTCAGAAACTAACGGCTCATGTATCCCCTTCACGACCATTGCTTCTTCGTCCTTGTAGGCCGGAATTTGAATTTTACCGCAATAAACCGGGTTTCTAATCAAATAAAGAAAATTATTCTTGCTACATTTTATTCCCTTTTCATTGATGGCTTTCCTAACATCGTCACTATTACAATTATCTTTAAGTAGTTCTTCAAATGCCCATTTTATAATTAGTGCTTCCTCATTCGGGACAATTACTTTTTTACTGCCTTCTGCAAACAGATTTTTATATCCTTTAGGTGCAGGCCCCATCCATCTCCCATCACGCTTGGCTCTTCTCATTCCCGCAAAAACATTTAATGCCCTTCTATCGTTTTCAACTTCGGGAGCAGCTAAATAAAATGCAAGCATAATTTTGTTTTCGGGAATATCTAAATCCAAAGGTTGCTCTATGGCTTGAGGTTCAACGCCTAATTTATTAAGCGTATTAATCATTCCGTAAGCATCGCCCGTATTTCTTGAAAACCTATCCCATTTTAAAAACAATAATAAATCTGCTTTGGTTTTTCGCTTTCTTATCGCAACAAGCAATTTGGTGAACTCGGGTCGGTTAAAACTTTTTGCGGAGTGGTCTTCCTTATATAATTCAACCACTTCAATATTTTGCAGTTCGCAATACTTTCTTAGTCGTTCTTCCTGATGCTGTAAGCTGTATCCCTTATCGGCCTGTTCGTCTGTTGAAACCCTGATGTATAAAATAGCTTTTCTCATAGTTGTATTTTAAGCCGCATTTTTAAGTTCGGTATCTTTAGAATCTTTATTATTCAATTGAATAACATTGTCCGTTTGCTTTTCAAGTTCAAAATCAACTTCTTTTTGAATTTGTTTCTGAAATGTTTGGTATGCAACCTTTGAAATATTCATTAAAAAATCTCTTATCATTAAAATTTGATCCTCGGTAAATTTTTTTCCTTTGCTTTCTAAAATTTCTCTGCATTTTGCAATCGGAAACTTCTCCCTTATTTTTTCTATAATGTGTTTTGGTTCTTTCTCACTCAATAATCTATCTTTCATTTTTGTTTCATATCTAAGTTAAACAATTTGTTTTACACTTCAAAGTCCCCCTAAACCCCGCCTGTGTTGGGCTTTGTGTGGCTATCGGGTTTATATAGTTCGGGGAATAATTTATTAAACGGTTCTTTCTTAGTACAATCCCTTATGAGATACAAAATCATAATATACCTTACTATTGCCGCTTTATTCAAGGTGAATTTTATGCCTTCTTTATCTCCTTCTAGGGCTCTTGATAAAGGAAGAAATTGATCGAACAGTTTTATAAAATCATCAATGAAAGGAAAATCATTTGGCAACATTTTGATTTGCTCCGATCTCAGCATTTCTTCTAAGGCCATACTGATAGCCTTAATAGTTTTATAATGAACTTTGCTTTTATAACTGATCTGAAATAAATTCTCGATAATACAACGAAGTCTTGGAACGAAATAAGAGAAAGCGGGAAAATTATTATTCGTAATCCGGCCTCCGTTATTTGTATTATTAGAAAAATAATTTTTGCCAATGCTTAAAGAAATGTAACCGTGCTGAATTTTGTCTAAAATTTCAGGTGTGATGTATTGGTATTCCTCTTCTTCCTTTATTATATGTTGTATGTTTTTTTGTTCTTCAACTCTTGGTACGATTTCGTTATTTTCAAGAATCTGACTTTTAATATTCCCATTGGGAACAAGCTTCAGTTCATTAGGCATATTAAAATTTCTATTTAGGTAAGCATATTGCTTACAGGTGGTACTACAATACTTCTTTGTACTTCGTTTTCCTTCTATAGGTTTATGGCAATGTAAACAGTTCATTTTTCTTTTGTATTAATTAAGTGCAATTTCATCCGGATTTTCTTCTCCATAACGTTGCTCGTTCCATTCGCTTACCGATTCATGGATGTTATGCATAGCTGATTTTTGGATTTTGTTTTCCTTAGAATAACTTAATTCCAAAACAACTTCCCCCATTACTTCATTTGTGCCAACAATCTTATTATTTAAATTTCCGATCCTTATCATTTTACATACGTCTAAAAATATTTCAATCGGAATTTTTACGCTTTGTTTTTCTATTGGTGTCTTCATTTCACTTTTCTTTTTTAATTTAACCTTCAAGTTTAAAATGCTTTTTTTTGATTACGCTCTTATATACTTTTGTCTTCTTATCTTCTTCCATTGGTATAGTATTTTCATCTTCAAGATCTTCTTCCTCTTCATCGATTCCATTTGGCAATGAATGCATGGTTTTAGAAGCAATGAGTTTATTTGTAAGTTGTATTTGTCGGATGAGTTTAGAAAATTGTTGATCTCGTTCACTCATTTGTCGTTTATGCTCTTCCTTCATAGCTTCTATATCCTTATTTGCTTTAAATGTTCCAATAAAAAATCCGGCTGCTAATCCGGCTACTCCAGTTGTAACCGGATTTTTAATAAAGTCCTGGATTAATTCCATCCAATCCTTTGTTTCATCCTTTTTTTGCTCGTTCTGTTGTTTATTGTCTCCGCTATTGCTCATATTACCCTCCTTTTTTAATCCTTTTTACTGTCAATTACCGTCTACTTTCTCTCTTTGTTTTGTTTTTACCGTCAATTATTGTCTTGTTTATCGTCAATGGTTTATCAGTTCCTTATCGTCATTGACGGGAACAAAGTAACGATATGGGTTTTGGATTTAGCTCCTACTTGGAGCAAGGTGGGAGAGGATTTTTTGGAAATGGCTTGAATTACTTTACTATCCGTTCATTTTCAAAATCCACATAATATAGCTTGCAGGTTGCAACCTAAACTATTGACTTTCTTACGGATTTATTAATCCTAAATTATTTGAACAAGATTATCAATCTCTTGAGCGGTTTCAAAAAGTTTTTGGAATTCTAGTAATTTGGTTTTGGCAACCTCTATTTCCTCTACATTACTAAAGTCTTTACTATTTACTTTCTCCAATATTTGTGAAATATCTTGAAAATCAATTTTTTCAATTTCTTCCAACTGTAAATTATTATTGTGTAATAAGTTCCAAGATGATAAGTTTATATAATGCCCTTCGTAGCCAACATATTTCAGAATAAGTTTTCCGATTAAACTATGCAAATGAAGAGCCTTTTGATCCAACTCTAAAATAACATCTGACTCGATAGGTTTTCTTCCATGCAAATAATCATTTCTGTGCCTTAAAGCTTCTAAATCCTTTTCCGATAAATCGATTTTGTATAATTCAAAGGACTTTGAAAGTTTGTCGGCATTAGTAGGTGAGTTTATATTTTCTACTTTCTTTTTTAGAATTTCAAATCCACGAGAATCGATTTTAGTGCTATATTTTCCTAAATCATCCAAAAGTTTTTCTCTGATTTCTTTTGAAAGAGATTTATCTGAGATAGGTTTAAATACTGATTCATTTTTTTCTTTTAGAAATTCCGTCAATGTTTCAATAGCAACAGAATATAAAGCTCCTTTCTGAATCGGACTACGCATAGATCCGGCATTTATTATCATTTCGGTGCTTCTTAATAATTCCGGATTCTCATATAACTTTTCGCAGAATTGACTGAAAATAGCGCTAGGAAAAGGTTTATGATATTTCCTTAAAATATTTTTTTGTGCTTCATTTTGCTTTTCATAATGTCCGTAAAAAAAAGTGGAATTAATTATTTGATTATTCGTAATTATTGAAGGGTCTTCAACTTCGATAGCGTAATTATCAATTAAATTAAAATCCGGCTGTTCTGAAGTCAAATAGAACACTGTGTCTTTATAATACTTACCGGATAGAAAACCAAACGCAACTCTAATTCTATGTGTTATTTCCTTGAACTCTTCAAAAGGAATTTTATCAGTTGAGTCGATGAAATATGAATTAACTGCTTCAATAGCGTAAAAATGAAATGTATAATGTTTAACTCTTACATTAATAAACATCCCTTTAGTAGAAACAAATGGTAGCCCCATCAATGAACTTTGACGATCCCAGTTTTGATTATCAAATTTAATATGATTTTGTTCACAATCTAATATCGCTGACGGATACATCATATCGTTGTCTTTTACCTGAATAATTAATCTTAGATAATTATTATCATATGTTTTATTATTAATTGTTCTAATATTTAAAAAGCCACCTTCAAGAGTTTGTGGTAATTTCGGAAACACAGTTTTAAAATCGATTATTGAATTAGATTTTACTTCATAAATACCGGACTCATTATAAAACCTTAATTTTCTAGTAAGTCCATAACTTTCTTTATGCATTACGCCTGAAACAGAAGGATACTCTTTAAGTTTAATTTTGAACGGAATTCCATTTTTTCTTTCATCGTAAAAAATAATAAGAGGAAATTCTTTCTTTTCTGAGGCTTTCGTTTTAGTATTTAGATATTCTAATTCAATAGTGTAATTTCCTCCTTTAACAAAAGCATTAAGAATATTTAGGGATGGCAGCATGTTTTTTTTAACTGCTGTTTCGAGCAGTTTCATTTCATGCTCCGAAATTGGCCACGCAAACTGTTTCTTGCGCTTAAAAAAATTCTTTATCTTATCTAATGAAAATGTCATTTATTTTTAATATAAATCCTTAACTAATAATTGTATTTCCGGGTCATACTAAGTATAAAGATTCTTTTTATATGACTGAACACTCTCTAGCCATTTTTGAGATTTTATATTGTAGTATTTGGGGTTCACATAATCCTTCAAATCTTCGTTATATTCATATCCAGGGTGAGCTAATCTTATATATTCCTTATTTCTAGGTAAAGTATTAAATATCCCGGCAAATCCATCTTCTGCCAAAATACAATAACCCTTATCGTTTAAAATTTGATCGTTATTGCACATTTCTTTACTATCAGTTTCAAAGTTTCGTACATGATGGATTAACCTTTCTTTCGTCAGGACGTTAAAACTCGAATTAGCGAGCAAAGTATCTAAATCACGATTATTAATTGTGGTTCCGACATCACCAAAATACTTTTGCAAATTTAGTCCAACAACATCCAACAATGTAAATATTGAATCCCGTTCATTATTAATTTCCTTAAGAAGTGCAAGTGATGAAACTCCTTTTTTGTAAACAAGTGATTTATAAAACTTTAATTTTTCATTGTAATAATGATCATCGGATTCTGAGAAACCACCACTCCTAGAAACCAATAGAAGGAATCGGCCAAGAAACTCCAAACAATAACTGCTAAAGCTTTCATCTCCTTTAACCTGTATCTTGGCAGGAATAATTTTGACAACTTCGTCTTCGCCCTCTCCTTCATTAATTCTGAAGCCCTTGTCCCCCAAATCAATTAACAATTGGAGCGCAACTAAAAACATAGCAAGATCAACCAAAGACAATTTAGGAACTCCATTTATATTTTCCATATAATTCTCAAAGTAAATCGATTCGTTATATCTATTGAGAAATTTAAACAATTGATTTTGAAATCTATCAAATTGCTTTCCTGAGTAAGAATCCGGAAGTTGTAATTTTTCATCAATGTTTCTTCCGGATGACTCGTCAACTTTTTCCAATTCTTCTTCATCGATTTGAGCAGCTTCTTGAGCATCAATGCTTTTTGTTAGTGATAGAAGAACCGAGTCCCACATTTTAACTAAGTGATGCTGTGAATACGCCTTAGAATGTCGATGTAAATCATTTGTTTCAGACAGTGCAACAAACTCCTCATAACTTTTATGAGAAATGTTTAGAATTTCATCTACTTTACTTTTATTATCCTTATAAATAAGGGAAGCTTTAGATAAGGAAGAGGAATCTTTGAATGTTTCAGATTGAATTGTATTGAGATAGTCAATTATTTCTATAGGATTGTATAGTCCATTTTCTATTGTTCTTATTAAAGCATTAAATTTTCTGCTTTCTATGGAGGGATTAGTGTTACTTATGAGTTCCACATCCTGCATCAATTGTTTATTTGAACATATCTCAAGGTTTTTCGCTTCACCTTCATACAAAGAAACAAAATGAAACAAATCCTCCTTCCAAAGATTGTTTTTAGGAATGAAATAAGAGTTTTTTTCTTTTTGTATTTGTATTTCAATTTTTTCTATGAAATCACCTGCTGCATTGTGAATGCCTAAAATAAATTCTCCGCTTTTAGTGCACTCTTTTAAAAATAATTCCAGACCATTAAAATGTTTGTCAATTGAAATAATAAAAAAATAATTTCTTCCCTCCAATATGACATGTTCTTCATTTTGAAATCCTACTTCAAAATCGGAAATTGATTTTGTTTTATTACCAAGGTTAATTCCAAGTGCTTGTAAAAAATTTTCTTTTGGCTTTTTAAAAAGAAAACAGCATTCTGAATTATTTCCTCTTTGCTTCGAGGTTCCGAAAGCTGCTAGAGATGCGTTGGCACTTCCTATTAAGCAGTAATTAAATTTTTCACCTTCAAAATAAAACACTTTAGCATGAACAACCGAATCTTTTCTGTTATTTTCAAATACATCTCGCCAGTCATAAAACTTCACATTGTTTTTTGGTATTCGAATAGGTAACTGTCCGTAGTGATTCTGTAAAATTAGGTTAAAGGAAGGATCACCTAAGTCCTTTTGTAACGTGGACACAAGTCGACCATCTATGTCATAGAATGGCGCAAGAATTGTTGCTTGATTAATAACATCTTTATTCAAGACTGCTACCAGTTGTTGGTAAATGGATTTATTATCATTGTCAGCAATTAATTGCATCCATAAATCTTCATCTATTTTCACTTCTGACCAATCGACCTGAAGAGTCGCATCCTTTAATAAATTACAATGACTTTTTATTAGATCAAATTTATTTTTCGCTATTCCAAATAGCTGTTTATTAAGGAAACTCAGATAACTCCACACTTGATGTAATAACTCAATCTTAGGGTCGTCCTTTGAATTGATATAGATCGAATTCCAAACCTCATGATTTTTTCCGTGACCGGAGGTTGTTAAATTACCGGAACCAATTAAAATAAGCGCACTATTATCGCCAACGAATAAATTTACCTTAGGATGGAAAGCGCCTGTCGATTTAATTCCATTCAGTGTATAGCTTCTGTTCTTTGGAGTTGTTTTATGAGTAAGTTTTCCTAATTGATCATTCAACATTTGAGAATCAGCAAGAACAGAGATATTATAAATTTCCTTGCTATGCAGTAATCGTACTATTTGCTCCTCCAAATAATAAAAATTTAAGGAATAAGTGGTAAGCACAGCAGAATGAAACTTACCTCCACCAGGAATTTCCGGAAATAATTTTTTTGTTATCATAGCTGATTGAGTATTTCAGATCCAATTGGGGTAAGCTTATTGCCATCAATTAATTTTAAATCTATCAAAAAACTGTGCAATATTTGTATCCGTGGAGTTGTCGGACTGGGATTGATCTCACGAAGAAACCTGACATGGCTATCTTCCATTAAAAATGTTTGAACCTCCGCCTGTCCTATATTAAATTTTTGAAAGGAAGAATAAATATGGTCGTTAATAGCTTTGTAAAGAATAAAATCCAAGTATTCATCAAGCGTAAGTTCCTTTTTCAAAAGAATTAACTCTTCTACTAATTGTTTTATGTAGCCGTTACGCTCAACATTGTTTTTTAAAGCGAAATCATAAAGTCGATTTAAATTGATTTTATTTTCCTCATACACTGCAATTATAAGATGCAAACTATATGAAATTGATTTTCCATAGTTACCCTCGTTATATCCTTCTGTGGCCTGTTCTTGTAATGTTCCGGTTTCAGTTTTCTTTAACAACGTTATTAGTTCTTTGAAAAGGAAAGCTTCCGGATTTTTAATCGCAAATTCCTCTTTAATGAATCTAAAAGTATCCTTTTTCAATTCTGAAATTAGCCATTTAAGGTCAACCGAAAATTTTTGTTCTTCTAACTTGAAAAGAAAGGAACAGAAAATAGTTTCATAAGCATCATGCATTAACTCATTAACCTTATAATAATACCATCCGGTAAACGCTTTATTATTCTCTAAATCCTCAATCGTTCTTCTATTATAGAGATAGTTTAAAAATTCTTCTCGATTACTCTTTTCGGGGGAGTCTTTAATATATTGCAAGAATAACTTGACGGTTTGTTTTCGGAAAGTGTGATTAAACGCATCGTACTCACTAATGTCATCCTTATTTAGAACCATTTCTATATAAAACTTCCATTCACCTGTGTTATATGGTATTTCTGCAAGTGAAAAATTTTGAAATTCGGGAATTTCATTTTTATTAAGCTTTCCATTAATAACTGATTGAAAGAATAGTTCTTTCTGTTTTGCAGGAATATTTTTATCAAATTCTTCAGCAAGTTTTCTTCCTTTACTTGAGTTTAAATAAATATTATAATCGGTGAAGTCAGTTGGTTCGTTAATCAAATGGAGAAATTTTAATACTCCAATGTAATACTGGCCAAACGCCCCAGTACTTAGACCCCAGTATGTATTTGTTCTTCCTCGATCAGCTCCATAAGCAATATCATAAAACGAAGAGGCATCACCAATTTTAATTTGTTGGCTAGCATATAAACTTCCGCTAATTCCATTTACTTTATCAAAATTTATACGAGTAATAAATGCTAATATTAGTTCTGATCTCCTTATAAATTTTATTTGCTCATCATAATTATCATTATTTTTAATGAATTTATTTTTTGTAAACTCTTCTATAACCCAAAGATAGAAACCATAATAGCGTAATCGAGTTGTAACATTAGTAAGCCCCGGAAGAAGTTTAACATAAGTTGCAACAGAACTATTTTGGATTGCCAAGGGATCACGCCCTCTAGATATTCCTCCACTCTCCGCCCAAAAGGGAGCTATTATTTCGTCTATTTTATATGCCATTACTTATTTTTGTTTTTATCAAGTCATTCTTAAACAATGATTATTGAAATGATTTTAGATAAATCTGTTGAACCCAAACTCTCATCAAAGAGTCAGACTTAATTTTTTTTCCATTTTGTTTTTTTATTATCTCAACTAAACCTTCAGCATTGCACCAACCGTTTTTCATTTGAATAATCTTAACGACCGCATTTTCTTTAAACACGCCCAATTTTCTTGTACTGGTCAAATTTTTGGGATAGACAGGCGCTTGTTTAAATATTATGTCATTTACAAATTTCTCATTTGAAACATACATATTTTTGTTAATTGTTATTGGTGCATTTATTACTATCTGTGGCTTTTTTGTATAGGAATCGTAAACAGCTTTTGCCGAAACACCAATAATAATGCTACATACCGATCCAATCATAAAAGCAATATAGTATGCTTTCTGTTTTGACCACCCAAACCGTCTTGTTAATGCATCTACCCATTCTGTGAGTTTATCATCCCACTTTTTATAAGTTTCTGACTCGGTTGCGCAAACTGCATCCATCAGGTTTTGCACTTCCTTAATTAAATACGGATTTTGCTTAAATTCCTCTTCTATCAAACCAAGTTCTTCTTCCAAAGAAGCTGATTCTGGGCTTGCTTCATACAATCTTGCAATGTTTGTAAATGCACTTCCTGATAATACATCGAAAGCATTTACCTTTTTTCTGTTATAAAAATTATTACCATTGAAGAGTTCAGAAAGGTTTCCGGACAAATTAAGATGCTTAGTCTGTGAATATGATTTAAATAAGCCCTCAGTTATGCTAAGTTGCTTGTCATAAGCATTTGAAAACCGATTAACCGTTTGAGTTATATCATTTAATGCGTTTAATCCTAACATACTTTTGGAGACTTTGCTTGCAGTTTCATTAGCATTAATATATTTTGCTATATCTGAAACTGTGGAGCCACCAAAAATTATTTTTGATTTTAAACTATCATTATTCGCTTTTTCTTTAACTGCATCGAACATGAAATGCATGTTTTTTGTTGGGTTGGAAATATAATCCCACATACTTTGTTTGGGAGCAACTGAGTTTAAAATATCAGAAACCTTTAAAAATGAATTCATTTGTTTCATGTGATTTTGCATTGGATTACTAATATTAGCAAGTTTGGAAAGGCCATCCAAATGTTTTAATTTATTTTCTAATGAATTAATTCTATTAAAGGAATTAATCCCTAGCAATTTATTTATTTTATCATCTTCCATCTCAAACAGTTTTAGATATACGTTTACTTTTTAGCAAGTAATTTTTTCACTTCGCCATCGGTTTGCTTAAGTTTAGATTGACAAATTTCAATCAGCTCCTTTGCTCTTTCAAGTTTAGCATATAGATTGTCTATTGATACTTTTCCATCTTCAATATCCGAAACTATTTTTTGCAGTTCTTCTGAAGCCTTTTTATAAGTTAGCGTTGCCATTTCTTTTTTCAATTTTGGTTATGTTACTTTCAATAATACTTGAACTAGTTATTGTTTTTATTTTGTTGCCGGATTTTAATTGCTTAGTGTCATTCAAAATGCTTCCTTCAAAGGTGATTATAGCATATCCACGAGCCAAAGTGTTTTCCGGACTAAAATTCTTAACATCTCGAATCAATTGGTTTAAGGTATCCTTTTCGTTTTGGATAAGAAGTTTAAATCCATGCTTAAGTTGCCCATCTAATTCCACTAAGTCATGCCTTTCGGAATCAATGACTTCCTTGCTTGCATTTGCAATTTGATGTCCTAATTCTATAATAGAATTTTCAAACTCTTTGTTATGTTCAATAATGCTTTTCGCTGCCATAGCAGGAACCATAGTGAAAATATTTGCCATCATATCGACAATACTTTTATTTTGTTCGTGACCAATGCCAGTTATAATTGGTAATTTATAATTGGCAACGGCTTTGCTCAATTCATAATCATCAAAACAAATAAATCCGGTATCATCTCCACCACCACGAATAATGGCAACTGCATCATATTCTTCCTGTCGCTTATCTATTGTTTGAAGTTGACTCAACATTGATTTAGCCGCTTCATTTCCTTGCATCATAGCAGGAAAATCGGTTACAGTAAATTTATACCCGTATTTATTTTCAAGAAGGGCTGCTTTAAAATCGGTATAGCCTTTTGTATTTACGGAAGAAATTAGGGCAATTCTTTGTATAACAGACGGACGATCTAATTTTTTATTATGAGTTTCGTAAACGCCCGGTTCAATTAGTCTAATAATTTTTTCTTTTTCAAGCCTTATCAATGTCTTAAGCTTCTCATCCTGAATTTTACCAAGAGTATAATTATGATCGATAGAATTCATTATTAAGGAAAGACCATAAATCGGATGCAACTCGACTTTCACTTTTAATAAAACTTCAATTCCGTTTTCAAATTTAATTCCGGTTTTTCTCTCAAATTCGGTTAACTGATAAACGCTTCCTCTAAAAATACACGTCTTTATTTCCGCAGTTGTCACTCCATTCTTCCTTTCAATTAAGCGGGGATATAGATGTTTGTTGGGCTCGATTCCGTTATAATTAGATATTTCACCAATAACATAAAAATATGTATTCAGGTTAGCATCAAGAATACCTTTCACAAATGAAATAAGTTCTGACAGCCTATATTGCTTATTTTCTTCCATATTAAAAACTAACTTCTTTTAAGTGTAGGTATTCAAATAATTTAAATGTTGTAATAATATCTTGTTTATTATGGTCTATGATTGGAATAACAGTACCAATATTGCCAGTTGACATGTATGCACTATAAAAAGACGGGACAAGAAATCCAGGAACATCTCCTCTTCTATGATGTCCCAATATTTCGCTTTCTAATGTTTTTAATTTGTAATCATAACAAACACCATCAAAAGCCCGTTTGCAAAAATAATACATGTCAAAATGGGCATGATCTATTAGAAGGTCTATTCCTAGAGAATTTGCCCTTGACTTAATTAGAGGCACATCAAAAGAAGCTCCATTATAGGTAAGCAAAGCGTTTTTACCTTTCAGATACTCTTTAAGGTGCGAGAAAATTGCACCCTCCTCATCTAAATCTCTAGCTAATAGTTGGTCTACATTAAATTTCCCGTTTCTCATGTAACCAATTCCAATAAGAAATGCCGGGCTATTGAAACCTAATGTTTCCAAATCAATCACAATAAAATCTTCAGGATTAAAAAAACTTGAAACTGAAAATCCGGTAGTATTGTATTTAGGATAATCATTTCTTCGCCTTACCCATTTATGAATTGAATGCCCATCATGGTTATCTATAAATGATAAAAGCTCCTTGGCTTTAAATTGAAATTTATGGTGGCTCAATAAATCTTCGATCTTATTATAACCGAAAATTTTTAATTCTTTTTCCTTTAATCTTGCTATTCCATCAATTAGGGTAAGCTCAGCGTACAATTTGTTTTTAGCTGATTCTTTATTTACAACAGGGAAATCAATTTGTTCGGTATTTGTAATTAAATAAAATGATCCTTCTTTATTCTTGACCTCTTGACCGTATAAATATTTCTCAAGTTTTATTCCTTTAAAATGCTTTTGGTATTTTCTCTCATCATAGCCGAATTTAGAATAGTCAATACTTTTTAAGGTTGATGGCGCAGGAAATTTCTTTGTAGCGATCTTCTTTACAACAACAGTCTTTGGCTTTGCCTGACGAAGATTTTTTGCGGTTTTGGTAACAGCTTTAATCACTTTTTTACCTTTGGCTAACTTTCCCATTGCTTAGTTATTAATAAATATTTCCTGTTCTAATCCCTTTTTATATTTGTCAATAAGTGCAATTAACTTTATAATTTCTTTTTCTGTAATTTGTTTTTCGTCAGGCCTTCTTTCAAGTTGCCTATTATATAATTCTCTATTTCCGTTAGTTTTTAATAAACTTTCAATATGATCCGGAATAAAAAATGAGGCTTTTTCATTCAAGTGCTTTTTATATTCATTAAGATAAATGTTAACCCCCTCAAAGTCGAAATCTCCAAAGTGCAAATATTTATTGGGAATCTTTCCTAACCACTTTACTAAGTCTTTATTTTGCGGATATCGAGACACGAACAGGGGAGAAACATTATTGAATAAGGACTTCTGCTTTTTAATTTCTTTAAAGTTTTCCGGGTTTTCAATTCCGACAATTGTTACGTTGGCCGGAACTTTAAAATGCTCATAATCATATATAAAAGTGTATGTTCCTTCTAAAGGATTAATTATAAATGGCTTTTCAAAAAGAAGCGCATCAATTGGTTGATAACAATTAACTAGAAATCCTTTAAATGTCCTAACCTGCTTTAACTTGGAATCCGAACTTATTAAAACTGATTCATTTCTTGTTCCTGTATCATTTTTTTGATACTCAATATAATTTTCTAAACTGGAAATTCCAAAGTGATTCTCAATGTATGCTGTTAAACTTTCCGGCTTATTTACATAATACATTCGTTGACTTTTACCAATATTTCTAACTTGTATTACACCATCCTCAATTAGGCCGGTTATTACATCATGTTTGAGTTTACTTGATGGTATTTCTACCTTATCAAGCATCTGTTTTAATTTTTCCGCTATGTTCAATGGTAAACTCATGCTAAAGCGTGATTAGTAATAATTCTTTTTATTTTAGAAAAGCTTTTTTCATCCTTTTCAAGTTTATAAATGTGTTTGTAATCAATTGCATTATTTTCCGTTGGAGAACCATTGACCAAAAGAATATTACGATCATTAGCAAATTTTAATATCCCTTTGATATTGTTAGGATGAAGCTTGCCTATTTCATCCATAACACAGTGTAACCTGAAATCTTTAAACCTCTTGGATGCTCCATCTTTAAACACATTCAAGAGCATAATATTTATCATGGCTTTAACAAGAATGTCCGTGCCATCACTTCCTACATTTGCGAGCTTCTCTACCCATCCGGTATCGTTTTGATTTTCCTGAATCCTGAACTTTAATTCAAAGGAATCTGAAAGCGAGATGGTTTTCTTTCCAAAAGTTGTAATTTGTTTAATTAGTTCTTTAAGCAGATCAACAGCCGTTTTGTTTTTTGAACCTTGGTCATTCCCGGAAAATAAGTTTGGAGTACCTAATTCATTTATATTTTCATCATTAAATTTTTTTATAGCGAGCAATATACTCACAACAGGGTTGCTACTATTATCCCATTGTAATTCTATTTTTTTGATCGCCCCAACAAAATTTCTTTGTTCAAAATCCTTATTAATACTATGAATTACCTTTTGAATTTCTCCTCCTTTGGACATTAAACTACCAGTTTCCTTGCCTATGGACGTGATTATAGAAGCAAAGCGTTCATTTATTCTTTTTTCAAACTGTTCTATTTTTCTTTCTTCAATGAAATCATTTAGTTCATCCGCAAACTGAACATATTCTATTGAATCAATCAAAATAATTTTAAAATTAAAAATGTTCTTTTCCGAAAAATTACCCAAGAACTTATTTATTGTTTCTTTCATTTCACCCAAACGATCTTTTCGCGAATAATCTTTTTGTTCCAATTCACGGATTAGTTCCCGACCGGGTTTATTGACTGCATTTTCCTCCTTTGGGTCTGAAAGATAAATGTTAAGGTCAGAATAGCTTTCAGAATTCCTGCTCTTAAACAAATCCAGCTCATTTAAATCTGCCTCATAATCTTCCAGAATTTTCTTTATTTCTGAAATTATTCGTGTAAGCTCAGTGAGTTCAGTAAATAATGATCCCTTCTGTTGCGTGTGTTTTTGCTGTTCATTAATAAGCTGCTCTTGTAAACTCTTCTTTTTAATTTTGAACTCTTCCTCTTTATCAAATAATTCTCTTTTGTCCTTTTTGTATTCTACAACCTTATCCCAATTATTTTCTATATACTCAAGTTTCGCTTTTAACTTTTCTAATTGTTTATCAATTTCTGCGATCCTAGAGGTATTTGCGCCTTTATCGGAAAGTTCCTTTTTTTGCTTCTCCTTTATCTCTAATTCTCGCTGTGAATGCTCGGTTTTTTTTGTTTTAAAAGTTGTATCGATTTCAGCCTTGGCTCCAATAGTCTTTTTTTCTTCTTCCAGTATCAGGTTGTCTTTTTCCGCTTGTTTTGCCTTCTCCTCAATAGAAATTTGCTCTTCCAATGCTTTAAGCTTCTTTCCTGCTACTATTATTTCTTCTGACAGTTGATCTATTTGTTTTTGTATTTCCTTCAGTAAACTTTGTTTCTCATTAACAGCTTTTTGAGTTAGATCGTTCAGCGTGTTAGTCGCCTCTTCTGTTTTGGCGGTGTTAGTTTCAATTGTATAATTGTACTCATTTATTAAATCCTTGCTTGCTTTTATCTTAGGCTGATACTTCGTTTTTAATTTAATTATTTCAGATTCCAAAGTTTCACTGGCTGCAAGTATTTGTTTTTTTTGTAATTCTATTTGCCCATTTAGTTCTTCCTTATCTTTTTCGTAATCGGCAACTGTTTTTACTTTTTTGGTTATTTCTCGTAAATCTATCTTAACTCCAAAAAAGTTTAATTCCTTCGAGTTTATTATTTCCGGGGAAAGTTCATTATGGAAGAGTATATCATCCGTGCATACTTTTCCTATTGTGTTTTCCCAATTTGGATACTTTTCATTTAGCCAACCATAAAATGAATCCTTGCTGTTCATAATTTTTGTTTCAATCGAATTCACTTCGTTCTGTATATTTAATACAGAATCGTTCAATTTTTCCAGTTTTAGATTATGGCTTTCTTTTTTTCCGTTTTCTTCAGTCTCCCATTGCGTTTGGAATGTTTTTATTTGTTCATTGTTGAATTTAACTTGGCTTTCAGCATTTATCTTATCGTTTTTTAATTTTTGAAGAGTTGTTTTTAATTGCTCTATTTCATTTTCATAAAACCGCTTATGATTAATTTCTGCCTTTTTTATTAGAAGCTCTTGAGATTGATCCTTCTTCTCGTTAACAGCGTTTTTAGCAGTGTCCAACGCCAACAAACTGTTGTTCCGGATTTCTTTAATGATATCGCCATATTGATTAGTTGTGTTTTCCTTAAAGGAAAGAAAATTGGATTGTAGCATCAATTTCTGCTTTTCACAATCTGTTTCTATACTTTTTAACTGATTTAGAAGCTCAGTTAACAACATGGAATATTTTTGAGTTATTTCTGCGTACTTAGAAGTCAATATTTCTTTTTCCTTATTAAGATTTCCTTGTTCAACCAATAAGGTGTCCTTTTTAGAAACGGCTTCAATTATAGCTTCAATGTTTATTTTTTTATACTCCTGTGTTTTTGTTTCTGCTTCCTTTATTTTATTATCAAACACACTGATATCATTCTGTATATTTTCTTTTTTGGACTCAAATTTACTATCAAGTTCAGTTAACTTGACTTTTACTTGTACTTCCTTTAATTCCTGGGATTCTAATTTTTTCTGAATTTTAGGTGTACTCTTTTCAATTGAATTTATCGCCCACGCCAACTGCTTGGCCAGTGTTATTTTCTCTCTTTCTAAAAATTTAATGGCAGATCTTAACTGAATTATTTTTTCAGATTGTGTTTTTACAGGTATTTCACCGTTTTTGTTTTTCTCTGTCCATTTTCTTATGTCTGAAAGTTGACTTTCAAATCCAGTAAGATGATGCTGATAATCTTCTAAACTTATAACAATATCTTCATCTTCTAGAGATCGGATAATCGTTTGCTTTATAAATTCAGCCTTGAGTTCAGAGTTTAAAAGTACATTTTGAATTGTGCGAGGAATATTTTGATATTGCTTGCTTTCCATTAATGCAAACTTTTTAAGTTCGCTTTTACCTTCATTATTACCATATAGTATATCCCGGTATTCTTCGTTACGGTCAATCTTTCTCGAATAATATATTTTGCTTTGATTAAGCTGATTGCTTACCTGTTCCCATGATTCAAAAGCATAGTTGTCTTTTATAAAATAGTCTTTGTTATACTCCCCTTCAAAAAACCTAAAGCAAACCTTACCCTGAGATTTGTAACATAGAATAGAATAAACGCCAGTTTCTTTTACTATTTCATATATGATATAAGAATTTTGGTAGGGAAAATAGTATTCAG
This sequence comes from Bacteroidota bacterium, assembly GCA_030681615.1. Taxonomy (GTDB): domain Bacteria; phylum Bacteroidota; class Bacteroidia; order B-17B0; family Aurantibacillaceae; genus Aurantibacillus. The sequence continues at coordinate 49,569 of JAUXSA010000016.1, read as the reverse complement.
AAAAACTTTTTTGGCCGGGCTTTATTCCTAGCTTTTGGCTATCCGCATTATAAAAAAACAAGATGGCTCTTAAAATAGTACTCTTACCAACACCTTGGGTTCCTATTAAATGAACGTTACCGCCTGTAAATATTTCTGAATATTTAATTGTGGCGCTATTTATAAATACTATTTTATTGAGGTATCTCATTTTGTAATTCATTTGGGATGTTAATACTATTCACTAGTCTTTCCATATATCCGAAAGAAGCAACAACTTTGTATTGATTGGTAATTTCATTTTCTAACTCGACAAATCCTTCCTTTACAAGTAGACCAACAAGGTTTTTTATTCGTTCTAAATAACTTCCTTCACCAGTGTATTTTCTTAATCCCTCTAACTTATCCTTGAGGTTTACATCTCTACCAATTTGTCCTGCCATGTGGCTGTAGTCAAACCGAAAGTTGGAGCCGAAAGAATTATCATACGCTTTCAAAAAGTCTAAAATATCAATCCATTTATATGCTATCTCAATTTTTCTATCAAGTTCAGCTTTGATTTCAGATTTTGAGAAAAAGAAATACTCATCGCCTCTCTCTAGGATAAAATTTATTGCATGAAAATAATCGCACAGTTCTTCAAAATTATTTTCATCATTTATAATATCATATAACTTCCGCAAATTATGGTCAGCACTATTGGAGGAAATAAACTGACCCTTGCTAAGTATTTCAAAAATTTCACCTGTTTGAGGAATATTCATAGTTAATTATTTTTGGGGTAAACCATTACGAACTCTATTTCATTTTTCTTATTGTATGTATCAGCGATGTTAAACTCGCTTTCGTATTGTGAGATCATCTGACAGAAAAAAGTTAACCGCTCCTCAAATGAAACATCCTTAGGGAAACGATAACTCTGTACAAAGTCATATAGATTATTGCCTGAAGCCATGAAGCCATTTTTCACTTCTTCCAAATTGATAAAAATTTCTTCTTCTGTTTCGGTTACCAAATAAGAATCCTCTATTGCTTCTGCTAATGCTATATTTTTGTGACCATTGGTAAACTTTTTACTTATTTTTAATATACTTTGATAGGCTTCATCTGTTTGCAAGTAATCTATCGATAATTTCAGCGGATATGAAGATTTTGGTTCAAAAATAACCGAGTTGTTATTAGAGAGAACCTCTAAGAAATTAGTTTTAGACTTCAGTTCAAATTGATCCCTTAAATATTTTATTTGCCTTATTTTCTCAATAAACTCACTTTGATATTTTATTTGATTTAAATAATTTATTATTTGTTTTTGGGTCTCAATTAAATTGTGTCTCCCTTCATTCAACTTTATTCTCAAGGAATTAGTAATCCGTTTTAACTCTTCGTCCAATGCAGCTTTAAAGAAAGTAAGTTCTTCTTCCGTAACTAATTTCTCAGTTTGTTGAATGAGAAATTCTATGTCCTTTCTTTTGATGTCAAAATTCTCAAGCTTTGCAATTTTTACTTTATAGGTGGGTTCCGTTTTAAATGTGTTTTCAATATTTCTATTAAGGTCAATAATACTTCGATGAGTTATCCTTCCAATTTTTTGTAATGAGGATTTAATCACTTTTAAATAAGAATACTGCTTATCCGAGCCGTTCTCCTTTAAATAGTAATTGATGCTTTCTTTTACATATTGGATATTTTCGTGAATAAAGGCTGTGCTTACTTGCTCGTTGACTTCTAAAACCAACTCAAAAAATTGGAGGTATTTTTCATCTATCTCAAGAAAAGCACCATTCCTCCGGAGAACTTCTTTTTCGATTAGCTTTTCAATTCTGTCTTCCTCCAAAATTTCCAGAGCCATTTCATATTTATATGAAAAGGAATTCCGTTTCTCAAACATCTCGGATAGAAGGTCTTTTGACCAATCCAAGCTTTTGATAAGTTCTTTTATGGAGTTAAAGGTTAACATTCGTTATTGCTAAGTTCAAAATTACAGCCGCTGTTTGTCAATTTCCGTCAATTAAAATCGTTTATTCTTTATTTTACCGTTTAAATAGTCTTTTAAGCTTTTTGGACTTATTATCTCTACTTGATCTATCATACCTAATACAAACCGCCCTACACCGTTAAAATCACAGACCCATCCATCAAATTTGTACTTATTATCCTTGCTTTTCATTAAAAATTTTTCAGATAGAGGGTATTCTTCTAGTAAAAGATTATAAGCCATAAGGCTTAATGTGAGTTTTACCGGAATAGTTTTCTCCCCACCAATCCTAAATACATCAATTTCATTACGTTTATGAAGCTTCTCATTCTTCCATTTCTTATCAGTTATTTTTACCTCTTTAATCCGGGCAACTTTAAAAGTTTTAGATGATTTAGCCTCGATATCGTAACACCACACATAGTTGTAATTTGATGTGAAGGCAAATGGCTCTAATAGCCGATCTCGGATATTATCGCTATTAGATGATCTATATCCATGAAAAATTACCTGCTCCTTGTTTTTAATTGCTCCTTTTAGACTTATAACATTCTCGGAACTCTCCTTTCTCACAATCTTATTTACCGCCTTGTCCGAATCGAAAAGGACATACAGTTTTTCATACAAATCATTCTTGAATTTACTTTCATCATCAATTAAATGAATTGCTTTGCTTAGGACGTGTGCTTCTTCTTCCGAGAAATGAATTAGCTTACTCAGGTCTTTATAATCCGGAGACTTTTTATCTATTTTAAAATACCCATTGTGATTATCTAATAGAAATCCAGCATTTTTAAAAGTTGTCAAGTACCTGTATATAGTTCTTTCGGATGATTCAAAATCTTCAGCAAGTTGTTTAACACTATATCCATAACTGCCGGATAACTTCATAAGTATTTCCAACATCCTTTGAAATTTTGCCTGATCGTTCATGTGCCTGTATTTAAAGTAAATATATACCTTTTGACGGAAATTGACAATGACCTTTTGTTATTTTGTGCCAACTCTAAAGAATTGATTATGAAACAGACATTTGAAGAATTGCTTAATCGTTATAGTGTAATGGCTGAGCGCAACATTGAAAAACGGTACAATAAAGCAAAGGATAAAGAATTTGTCCGGAGCGAAATTGAAAGAGAATTTGCCTTTTTAAATGTAATACAGGTCGCAGGTGAACACAAGGAGAAAATGGTCGATACTTTTGTAACCTATTATAAAAGAGGAGAAAACGTAGAAGAAGTCCTACTTTTTATTCGCAAAGTTTATGGCGAAGACGTCAAAGATGAGTTAGATTTTAGAAAGGTTGAGAACGGTGTATCTCTGCCGATTTATATCAGCGATGAAGAAAAGGAACTGAGGGAATTTGTGATGAACCCAAATAAACTAAAGCATTTTTTTATCCGATTTCTGGCTTTTAAGGAAATAGAGAAAAATTTAAGGGTTCTATTCATTAAAAGTGATATTCTACCTTCATTAACAAAAGAAATTCAGGTTGAAAATGAAAAAGCTGCGCAGGCATCTATAAATAATTCTGCTTTAATTAAATGGACAGGAAGTAGAGAAAATAGAAACGAATTTGTTCAACTAATTTACGGACTACACTCTTCCGGATTTATAAATAATGGGAAGGGAGAAATAACGAAAATTGTGGAATCATTAGCAAATATTTTTGATATTGATTTAAGCAAAAACTGGCAAAGTAACCACTCATCAAGCATTCATAAGTCAAAAAATGATTATGAACCTAAGATATTTAACAGCATTAAGGACGCTTATAAAGACTATACAATGTCTTTAGTAGAAGGGAAAAGGAAACGGTAAGTGAAAATAGATTGTCTGACTCAGCCAGCAACGGGATAATATGCCTTAGAACTGATTTTATACCAAATGTACAATGCTGAAAGTGTAAAGGAAGTGCCTTTAGTTAAATATATTTAAGTATTTGCTTAAATAAGAAAAGATCAATACATTTGTACTGTTCTTGAAACAATAACTATGGAAAACAATACGTGCATAAGAGTCTTAGCTGACCCAATTCAGATTAAAGAATGTAAAGCAAAGGTCAAAGCCAATGAGAAATCCTTTGAGCAGCTTTCAGGTGTTCTTGCTCTTGCAGGGAATGAGGTGCGATTAAAAATTCTTTATTTAATGGAAGAGGAAAAAGAACTTTGTCCTTGCGATATTAGTGATATTCTTGGGATGAGTATTCCTGCTATTTCACAGCATCTGAGAAAATTGAAGGATGGAAATGTTGTAGTAACTCGGAAAGTTGGTCAAACCATTTATTACTCATTGAAAGCGGAGCATTTAAAAATATTAAAACCCTTCTTTAAGTATATCAATAAGCAAAATTTACAAACGCAATCAGATGAAAACTAAAAACACGTCTAAAGGATTAATGGGTGCGGGAGTTATATCCGCTATTGCTGCCTCCTTATGTTGCATCACGCCTGTTTTAGCCTTGATTGCGGGTGCAAGCGGTGCTGCTTCTGCATTTTCGTGGATTGAACCTGCAAGACCATATTTAATTGGATTAACAGTTCTCGTTTTAGGATTTGCTTGGTATCAGAAATTAAAACCTCGAACTAAAGAAGAAATTGATTGTGCTTGCGAAGAGGATGAAAAACCATCTTTCTTGCAATCTAAAAAGTTTTTATTGATTGTAACGGTGTTTGCAGCGTTGATGCTTGCATTTCCTTATTACTCAAGCATATTCTTTCCGAAAAATGAAAAGCAAATTATTGTTGTTGATAAAAACAATATTCAGATCTCTGTTTTCAAAATCAGTGGAATGGATTGTGAAGCCTGTACGGAAAGTGTTAAGCACGAAATCAATAAACTTGATGGAATAATAAAAGCCGAAGCGTCATTTGAAAATGCAAATGCAGAAGTTCAATTTGATATTACAGAAACTAACATTGCTGAAATTGAAAAAGCAATTAATTCTACAGGTTATAAGGTTACACACTCAGAAATAAAAAAATAAAAGGCAATGAAAAAAACAATCCTAAAATTTCTCTCAATTATTGCTGTTACAATTGCAATAGTATCTGTACCCGGATGCGGTGGGGAAAACACAACAACAGAAGAAGGAAATATTATTTCCTTCTATGAGGTTCCATTAGTATGTGGAGCTGCTCCTGAGATAGGTTGTGGAAGTCGTATCAAGCCTTTCTTTATGGATACCGAAAAAGAAAAGCAAATAAAAGAGTCATGGTCAAACAGAGCCGGAACTATTATCGCTATCATTTGGGATGCAACTGCTACCGATGGAGGTGCGAGAGAAAATTCAATCCAGCCTCTTTTTAAAAAGAATGCTATTGATGCTAAGTTAATTTCAAATGATAAAGAAATTGCTGACTATGTGGCAAGCATGAAAAAGGATCAGTGGTATAAAGGAATGGAGGTAGATAATTTAAGTCTTGAAGAGGCAGGAGTGATTGCAGAAGATTTAACCAAGTTCGCACAAGACAAAGGAATTATTAATGAGACAGAGAAGGCAGCAATTAAAAACGACTTAGAGGCATATTTAAAAAGGAATTAGTGGTTGTAAGAACTTGCGATGAGCTAAAATCTGAGGAAACTAATGAAAAATGGAGAAAGGATGGATACCAGATATATGTTAAACACATAGGGAAGGAACGAGCTGATAGCGTAGCTGGTTTTTTTGAGGAGTATCAAACATTGAAAAAGGAAAAGTGCGAGAAGGATGGTAAAAAATCCTGTTGTGAGAAAGATAAAAAAGGAAACGAAAGCTGTAACAAGAAATAAATTTTATTATTAAAAATTAAATCAAACTTAATGAAAGAGGAAAAAATTCAAGTTGAAATTACGGGAATGACTTGTGAGCATTGTGCTAAAGGTATTGAGAAGCAACTTGAGGGTAAAGCAGGGATCATTGATAAGTCTATCAGCTATAAGCAAGGAAAAGGAGAGTTTACAATTGATACCAACAAGATTTCTAAAGATGAGCTAATAGAAGCTATTGATAAAATTGGGAATTACAAGGTTTCGAACATTCTAACTGATGCTAACGAAGCTAATAATTATGACTTAATAATAATTGGTGGCGGTTCTTCAGCTTTTTCCGCAGCTTTAAAAGCAAACGGACTAAAATTAAAAACACTTTTAGTTAATGGCGGTTTGCCATTAGGGGGAACTTGCGTTAATGTGGGCTGTGTACCCTCTAAATTTTTAATACGTGCAGCAGAAAACATACACAAGGCTTCCCACTCCCCATTTAAGGGAATTAAGCCTGTTAAGCCAACATTTGATTTCAAGCAAATCATACAGCAGAAAAGAGAACTGGTAAGTGCATTGCAAAAAAAGAAATACCTCAATCTTTTGACTGATTTGGAATTTGTAAAAGTGATTGAAGGTTTTGCCCAGTTTGAAGACACCAAAACTATTGTTGTAAATGGCAATGAAAAATATTCAGCTCTCAAATTTATTATTGCCACAGGCTCTACAACTGCTATCCCAAAGATCGAAGGACTCGAGAAAGTCCCTTATCTGACAAATGAAAGTTTATTTGAATTAGAAGAGCTGCCACAATCACTTATCATTTTAGGAGCAGGCTATATAGCTTTAGAAATTGCACAAGCGTATCAACGTTTTGGAACAGAAGTAACAATTTTACAACGATCTGAAAATATCTTATCAAAAGAAGCAAAAGATGTTACAGATGAACTTTCTAAGCATTTAATTGCTGAAGGAATAAATATTCTTACCGGAACCAATATCGAAAGAGTTTCAAAAGATGGGGATAAAATTAAACTTGAATATTCTAAGTCAGGTAAAAAGGCAACTTTGGAAACCTCTCATATCTTGGTTGCTACAGGAATAAAAGCCAATATTGAAAAATTAGCGCCACACAAAATTGGCTTAGAGCTTAATACAAACGGACATATAAAAGTCAATGAACATTTAGAAACAAACGTTCCGAATGTTTTTGCTGTTGGTGATGTTACAAATTTGCCTCCTTTTGTTTATACAGCTGCGTATGAGGGGAATATTGCTGTAAGTAATGCTTTTCAAGGAACCCAACTTAAAGTTGAATTCACTGCTTTGCCTTGGGTAGTTTTTACTGATCCCCAAGTAGCAGGCGTTGGCATGGATGAAAAGGAAGCAGAAAAGAACAAGATTCCATATCAGATTAGTGTATTGCCTTTAACTGAAGTTCCTCGTTCTCTTGCGGCATTAGATACAAGAGGATTTATTAAGTTGATACGCAATACTGAAACCGACCAATTGATTGGCGCAAGAATAGTAGCCCCCGAAGGCAGCGAACTTACAATGGAAATAAACCTTGCTATAAAGTATGGGATAAAAGTAAAAGATCTTGTATCTACTTTACATCCTTACTTAACCTTATCGGAAGGCGTTAAGCTTGCGTCAATTGGATTTACATCCGATATCACGAAATTAAGTTGTTGTGCGAGTTAAAAAATAGTGCGTTTAAAATAAACCATGAAAGAGCAGAAATTCATCAATAAAAGTATGGGAAGCTGGTTTGCTGATGTAGGTGTGGCATTGTTGGCTATTTTAAATGCGGTAAGAAAACAGAAAATGATTTTTAAATAATAGCAATGGAAAGGCAGGAGTTAATTGATTTTATAATTCTAAATGGAACAGAGAATGATAAAGCCGTTGATTTACAAGAATTATCTGACTTTCAATTACGGTCAATTGCACAGCGAATTATAAGTGAAACCAGGTTAAAAACTACATGGTTTGAAGGCGGTCCCGCAGGAAAAGAGAATCTGGCGGCAAAGACTACCTAACCTGCTCAATGCACTCCGAAATCGAATCAGACAAAACTAGGCGACTGCCCAAAATGTGGAATGGCACTTGAAAAATAACCAATTAATTATTGCTCATTAAACCTCAAAAAAATGAAAACAAAAATGTTTATCTCCCTACTTTTAGTTGCCTTGATGAGTGTTTCATCACTCTTTGCGCAAAAAAAAGGCGATGCTACTTCAGTAAAAGTTAAAATAAAAACATCTGCTGTGTGTGGAATGTGCAAAGCCACCATTAGTAAAGCGCTGTCAAAAGTGGATGGTTTACAGGAAAAAACACTTGACCTTAAAACCAATTTTATAACAGTGGTTTATAATCCGACCAAAACCTCTCCTGCAAAAATTCGTAAAGCGATTACGATGGCGGGTTACGATGCTGATGATATACCTGCTGACTCGAAGGCATACGCAAACCTTCACTCCTGCTGTAAGAAATTGTAATACACTAAACCGTTTACTCTGAAATAACCAGATTGCCCATTAATTAAAGATTGTCCTAAAAAAGGAACTGCTGAATGCCCTTTATTAAAAAATTGTCCTAAAAAAAGGAACTACTGATTGCCCTTATACGAAAACGGAAGGAACAACCACTGCTTAAGCTTCTACAAAAGAGGGTGATTTAACAGCAGATCTCATAAACGATTACATATTGTGAGAGGACAATTCGATGGAATTGAACGTATGCACTAAGAAAAAGTATAGCCAAAATAGCCTGCAATGTTCTTCACTTCAAACATTGATCAAGTTTCAATAGTAGTATCTTTTATTGTAATTTGAACAGCAGAGATTGCAATCATTTTCACATCTCATTTGTTTACATAAAAAAATAAAAAAGATCTTGTTGAAAATGTAGCAGTTGAATATCAACAAGTTATAAATATTATTAGGAGACTACCCCCCTATAGGAATTACTTTTACTTTCAAATTAAAACCTAGAAATATAATATGCTACCAACAGATCTTACGCAAGACATCAAAACTCGACTTACAATAATTAGAGGTCAAGTTGACGGACTTATCAAAATGCTTGATAAAGAATCCGACCATGCTAATATAATTAATCAGTTTAAGGCGGTTAACAGCGGCTTGGATGTAGCTTATGAATTATTACTGGATGAGGTTTATAGAAAAGCGCTTGCAATAAAAATTGTGGAAGTAGCAGATGCTTGCCCGGGTAATTGTGGGAATGAAGAAAAGATAGAGTTTATAAAAAAACAGTTCCCCAGCTTCAAGATAGAGGAGTTGGTCAAAAAATTAAAAGAAATAGATAAGATTGGAGAAGGCGTGGATCGCCACAACAAAAAGAAATAAAAAAAATTTGGAGACCACCCCACCCCTCATTCTACATTTGTATCATAAACTTAAACAACTAAAAAAATGAAAACATTAAAATCAACAACAGGCTTTTTAATGCTTATTGCATTATTTGCTTTTGCTACACCTTCAAAAGCTCAGACTGACAAAAAAAATCAAACAAGTAATATCGAAAAACAAACAAAAATGAAAACAGTAAACATAGAAGTTAAGGGAATGAGCTGCCAGCAAGGTTGCGCGGATGGCTTGGATAAAAAGTTTAAAAATGTTCCGGGTGTTATAGAAACTAAAACCACTTTCGATAACAGTAATAGCGAAATTACTTTTGATGAAAGTATAATTACTGAAAAGCAAATTATTGAAATAATTGAAGCGAGAGGATTCAAGGCAAAAGTGTTAGAAGCAAAAAAATAAATTATCAGAGAACTCAAAGAAAAGAAAGATGAAAGATTATAGAAGAAAAATAGAAGTATTCACAGCAGGCTGTCCACTTTGTGAAGCCGTTATAAAGCTGGTAAATGGGCTTGAAAACTGTGATGTAACAATTTACAATTTGTATGAGCAATGGAACGATGAGGAGTGTATAAATAAAGTCAAAGAATATCAAATCAACTCAGTCCCTTCAGTAGTGGTGGACGGCAAAATACTTGATTACAAAAAGTATTTTGAGAACAACAAATTAGAACAACAGATTCAAAATAATTAAAACAAATTTCAATTACGGAATATGGCAACTGAAACAATTCAAATAAAGGCATCCGGCATGATGTGTTCTTTCTGCACGATGAGCGTAGAGAACGGATTAAAAAAACTTCCCGGAGTAAAGAGCGTAATGGTAAATTTAGTTCATGGGGTTATTTTAATTGATGCCGACACATCTTTAATTACCAAGGAAAAATTATCAAAGGAAGTTGAAGAACTCGGTTATCCTGTTTCTGCAACTGAAAGCCAGCAGATGGCAAAAAATCAAGCCTTTCATAAAATGGTGAGGTGGAGAGGTTGGCTTGGAATGAGTTTATCAGCTATCATTGTCTTGGTTGATACACTGAATATTTTCGGACTTCCGGTTATGTACCGTACCATATTCAGTTTAATCGTTGCTTTATTTGTACTTATATGGGTAGGAAAGCCAGTTTTACAAAGAACGCTTTTGGTGCTTAAAAAAGGGGTAGTAAATGCTAATGTTTTACTTTCTTCTGCCGCTTGGGGTTCATTAATTATTGGAGGACTTTCCCTTGTTGATTCACGCTGGCCTAACTTTTTGCCAGTTGCTGCATGGCTTATGTCTTTGCACATATTTTCTAATTATTTTAAACTCGGCACAAATTTAAAAGCAGCAGAAGCGGTCAAAGGATTAATGAATCTTCAACCTTCAAAAGCAACAGTTATTAGAGGCGGTGGTGAAGTTGAAGTTAATATAACAGACATATCCAAAGGAGAAACCGTTGTTATTAAGCCGGGCGAAAGAATACCGTTGGATGGCGAAGTTATTCAGGGTATTGCAAGCGTGGACGAATCAAGCTTTACAGGCGAATCCGTTCCTGCATCAAAAGAAACAGGAAGCAAAGTGATTGGTGGGACACTAAATCTTGATGGTTCATTGCATATTTTAGTTACCAAAGTGGGTGAAGACACATTCTTAAATCAGTTAATTAAACTAATGAGTCGTGTCTCTGATAAAAAAGTTCCATTGGAGCTTATGGCAGATAAGATCATGAACTATTACGGCCCTACGGTACTTATTTTATCTGCATTATCTTTTATAGGATGGCTCATCGCTACACATGATCCATATCAAGCAACAATCGTTTTTCTCTCCGTTTTAATAATGGGCTATCCATGCGCTCTTGGAATGACCACTCCAATGCTTGCTGCAATTGCCGGAGGTAAAGGAATATCTATTGGTTTATTGGTTAAATCAGGAGAAGTATTTCAGCAGCTTGCACAGGTTGATACCGTTGTATTTGATAAAACGGGAACATTAACTTACGGGAGACCTACGGTTACAGATGTTATTCCTGTTGGAGTAGAAGAAAATCAATTATTGCAATGGGTATCTTCTATTGAAAAGAAGTCGGAACATCCTTTAGGAGGTGCAATAGTTTTTTATGCTCAATCAAAAAACATCACTCCTGTTGCCATTAGCGATTTCCGATCAACACCGGGGCAAGGTGTAAAAGGAACGGTAGAGGGTAATGAGTTATTTATTGGTAACTCTTATTTTATAGACAAGCAGGGTGCTGTAATATCCGCTGAAGCGCAAAAGCATATAGACCAACTTTCGTCACAAGGGAAAACTGCTATTTTAGTTTTACGAGATAAAATAATTATAGGAATAATTGCGCTACAGGATAGCCCAAGAAAAGGAATTGAAAGCTTGTTTCAAAACTTGCATGCCCGCAATATTAATACAGTGATGCTAACAGGTGATTCAAAAGCTGTCGCTGAAAATATTGCTTTGCAGCTTGGAATAAAGGAAACACATGCACAACTTTTACCTGAGCAAAAAGTGAATGAAATAGAAAAACTACAAAAAGCCGGTAAAAAAGTGGCGATGGTTGGAGATGGCATAAACGATGGCCCTGCATTGTTGCAATCTGATGTGGGTATTGCTGTTGGCGCAGGAACAGATGTGGCTATTGAATCGGCTGGAGTTATTATAATTGGTGACAGGCTTAATGATGTTTATAATGCTTTAGTTCTTGGGAAAGCAAGTTATAGAACAATGCAGATAAATGTAGCTGTTGCGGTATTATTTAATATTGTAGGGATACTGTTGGCTGCCTTTGGTTATATCACTCCTGTTTTTGCCATTCTTTTTATGATTGTAAGTATTGTTGGAATACTTGCTAATACTTTAAGAGTAAGAGCATTAAAATTAGAGCGAAGTAAACCCATCGAAGAAAAACAGACGCTTGCCGAAACTGAATTATTGGTTTCTAATATGGTTTGCGAAGGCTGTGCAGAAAGAATTACATCCATTTTAGATAAAGTGCCGGGCATCCATGAGATCAAACCTAAAGTGAGGCAAAAGCATGTTTACCTGAAATATGAACCGTCTAAAATTGAATTAATTAAGATTAAAGAAATACTGAATGAAGAAGGTTATAAAGCTGTGGAAGTATAAAATATAAAAATTCAATATGAAAACTTCAGAAAAAGATCTCCGAATTAATAAAGGAGTGATAAGAGGAAAAGAAATTGAAATAATCGTTGACGGCGAGTCTGTCAAGGCATTTGAAGGAGAAAGTGTGGCAGCAGCATTATTTGCTAATGGACAGAGAATTTCACGAAGTACTACCAAAGAAAACAGTTTGCGTGGAATGTATTGCGGAATAGGAATGTGCTTTGAATGTGTAATGACAATTGATAACATTCCAAATACAAGAACCTGTCAGACATTTGTTAGAGAAGGTATGTTTATAGAAACACAGCAGGCTGAAGGGAAATGGAAAACAGTATAATGAAAAACAGGAAACCTATAGTTATTATTGGTGCTGGCCCAGCAGGAATGGGTGCAGCAATAGAGGCTGCCCGTGCAGGTGCTTCCTGTATCTTAATAGATGAAGGAAGATTTCCCGGAGGACAGGTTTACCGAAAAAATTCAAAAGAGTTTCAGGTAAAAGAAAAAGAGATGCTAACTGCCGAGCAAAAGCGTGGAAAAAAATTACATGAGGAATTAGAAGAAGTTAGCGACAAAATAAAAATACTTACTTCAACTTCTGTATTGGGAGTATGGAAGAACCGTGAAGTAATGTGGTCTTCAAATGACGCATCAGGAGTAATTGAGGCGGAACAAATAATTATTGCAACTGGTGCATACGAACGACCTGTACCTTTTCCCGGCTGGACGCTACCGGGAGTAATGACTGTTGGCGGAGTAAAATCATTCATTAAAACAATGTTTATAAAACCGGGAGAGACAGCCTTAATAGCAGGAACAGGCCCACTCCTTATAAGCACCGCAAACAAGTTGCATGATATCGGAGTTAATGTGCTTGCCGTTTTAGAAGCAGGTTCGCCTTCGTGGGCTTCACCTGACTTTATCAATCAATGGGGAGATGCAGATTTTGCACATGACATTGCAGCTGATCTTTTAGAGTTAAAACAAAACAATATTCCAATTTTATTTAATCATACAGTTTTTAAGATTAACGGTAAGGATGAAGCAGAAAGTGTAACCTATGGAGCATTAAACCCCGAAAATTGGAAGCCTTTGGAGGATACTACCAAAACTGTAAATGCTGATCTTGTTGCTTTAGGATTCGGATTTGTTCCGAATACCGAACTAACAGAACTTGCGGAATGCAAACATGAATTTTATCCCGGTATCGGATGGACTGTAATTAGAGATGAATGGATGCAAACAAGCCAACAAGGAATATTTGCTGTAGGTGATGGTGCGAGAATAAGTGGTGCTATAATTGCGGAAGAAGAAGGTCGAATTGCCGGCATTAAAGCCGCACAAAATTGCGAGGCCATCCAAGCTGTTGATGCAGAAAAAAGATCAGAAAAATATTTTTCTCGTATTCATTCCTTTGAAAAATTTCGCAAACATTTAAATGAAGTTACATCGGTAAAGTCGGGATTGCTTGAACTTGCCACACATAAAACATTAGTTTGCAGATGCGAGGAAGTTCGCCTCTCAGATGTTGATAAAGCAATTACAGAAGGTGCGGGCGATCTTCAATCTGTAAAACTATTAACACGCCTTGGAATGGGTGCATGTCAGGGAAAAAATTGTTCTCCTTCTATGGGAATGTACTTGTGTGAAAAATTAAATAAGACTGCTTATCAGGTTGGCAGGATCAATCCACGCCCTCCTGTTAAGCCTGTAACATTGGGCGCTTTGGCAAATATGACAATTACTAAAGATTCTCATCAAAATGATTCGTATGACGCAATAAACACTGGAGGCTATTATGAAAAATAATGAAGTCATAATTATCGGGGGTGGAGTAATTGGCTGTGCTGTGGCTTACTATGTTGCGAAGAAAGGCATCAATGTAATGCTTATTGACCAACCCAAAAGAGGGCGTGCAACATCTGCTTCCGCAGGTGGCTTGTGGCCATTGGGAGAGTCTATTGGTTTGGGATGTGGCGTAATCTTTCATAAGGCAATGATAGAAAAAGGTCTTCTACCTGCGGATTCACATATTCCGCCACAATTACCAAAAAGCTTTCTTGACTTTGCAATTCAGTCTAACGAAATGTTTCCAAGTCTTACAGGAGCAATAAAAGAATTATCGGGTATTGATTTTGAGTACGAAGAAACTTCGCTTTTATTTTTAATGTATGACGATGCTGATGTTGCATTCGCCAAAACTCTTTATGGTAATTGTCCTTGTGGTAATTCTCGTATTGATTGGTTAACGCCTTTTGAAGTAAAACATTCGGAACCTGCTATTACACATAATATTCTTGGTGCTTTACGTTTTAACGGAGATAATCAGGTTAATCCCTACGCCTTGGCAGATGGTTATCGTGAAGCTGCAAGAAAATTAGGTGCAACAATTATTACCCATACAGAAGTAACTGGAATAAAAATAAATGCAGGAAGGGTAAGTGGAGTTGAAACCAAGGCGGGATTTTTTCCAAGTAAATATGTTGTAAATGCTGCCGGAGCATGGGCTGCCCAAGTCGGTGAAATGGCAGGGGTTGAAATTCCGGTTTATCCAGTAAGAGGACAAATTATTGGAACTGAAGCAATGCCTAAGATACTTTCAGCCTGTATCTCCACAAATGATTGTTATATCGCTCAAAAACATCATGGAGAAATAATTATAGGCAGCACTACAGAAGAGACCGGTTTCAATACCGACATAACACCTTCTGCAATCAATAGTCTCTGCAAGGGAGCTGTAAGGGCTATTCCGTTTCTTGAAAAAGCAAAAGTAAAAAGAGTATGGTCGGGATTACGTCCCGGTACTGCGGATGAATTACCAATATTAGGCAAGGTTAAAGGAGTGGAAGGCTATATTAACGCATGCGGACATTTTAGAACAGGGATATTAAACTCACCATTAACAGGTTTATTGATTTCCGAAATGATTAATGAAGATCAACTATCGTTTCCAATAGAACCATTTTTACTCTCTGAAGAAAGATTACAAAGTTTAACTAATAATGAAAATTCAAATCATAAAACCTCAATTCAATGAAAGCAAAAAATAACATCACTCATCCTCTGACAATGATAGCGATAGGATTTCTCCTTTTATTTTCAACTCTGATAACAAGTTGCGCAGAGAAAAATAAAAAAGCTGAAGATAATACTGCTGCTATTTCGCAGGAAAATCTTAAAACCACAACTATTCCCATAGAAGGCATGACTTGTGGGGCTTGTGTATCAAGAGTTAAAAAAACTATTTCTACTATGGAGGGAGTTAATAAAGTTGAAGTAAGTCTTGAGAAAAGAAATGTAACAGTTTCTTACAATGATAAAATTGTTTTACCTGACTCTATGGTAAAGGTTTTTAATGAACTTGGTTATACCGCAGGAACCCCTAAGTAGACACCAAATTATTCTAAAATATATGTCATGTTAATTAACAGAGAGATTCAAAGAGTTGCAGTTGTTGGATACAACCGGATACCATTTGCCCGTCAAAATACGGCTTATGCTGAAGTTGGCAATATAGACATGATGACTGCTGCTCTTAACGGTTTAATAGATCGTTACAATTTAAAAGGTGAGCTATTGGGTGAAGTGGCGGGAGGAGCTGTGATAAAACATACATGGGAATCTATATTTATGCGTGAATGTGTTTTAAACACTTCGCTTGATCCCGGAACGCCCGCATGTGATATACAACAAGCTTGTGATACAGGAATTGAGGCTGCCATTTATATAGCTAATAAAATTGCTTTAGGACAAATTGAAGTAGGAATTGCAGGTGGTGTTGATTCCACAAGTAATGTTCCCCTTGTTTTAGGTGAAAGGCTCAGAAAAATACTGCTTAATACACGTAGAAGTAAAACTACGATGGAGAAGATCAAACAATTAATTAAAATTAGGTTAAGTGATCTACACCCTGTTGTTCCACCTAATACTGAACCTCGCACCGGATTAACAATGGGAGGTCATACAGAAATCACAGCCAAACATTACGGTATATCTCGTGAAGAGCAGGATAAGTTTGCTTTAGAAAGCCATCAGAAAATGGCTAAGGCTTATGAGAGAGGTTTTTTTGATGATATGCTTAGCCCTTATTTAGGTTTGAATCGTGACAATAATTTAAGAACAGATACCAGTTTAGAAAAATTAGCAAAACTGAAACCTGCCTTTGACAAGCAGAAGGGTACACTAACTGCGGGTAACTCTTCCGCTTTAACGGACGGGGCTTCATGTATATTATTAGCAAGTGAAGAATGGGCACGCACTCACAATTTGCCAGTATTGGCTTACATTACTTTTGCAGAAATAGCGACTATTGAATACTTGAAGAATAAACAAAATCTTTTACTTGCGCCTATTCATGCATCTTCCCGAATGCTAAAAAAAGCAGGGATGAATTTACAGGATTTTGACTTTTATGAGATTCATGAAGCTTTCTCTGCACAAGTTTTGGCAACATTAAAAATATGGGGTAGCGCAGATCTTTCAAAATCATTTGGAATAGATCAACCATTAGGTAATATTGATAGGGCAAAAATGAATGTTACAGGTAGTAGCATTCCCGCTGGTCACCCTTTCGCAGCTACGGGTACTCGTGTTATAGCTACAATGGCAAAATTACTCCATGAGAAAGGATCAGGCAAGGGATTTATTTCAATATGCGCAGCAAGGGGACAAGGAATTACAATGATTATGGAAAAATAATAGATAACCAAAGAATATGACACTTGAAGAATTTTTAAAGAGCTTTGGCTCAAATTTACCGGAAGGTTCTGTTTTAAGTCTTGGAGTTGCCCTCCTCGCAGGAATTGTTGCAAGTGGAGTGTGTCCTTGTACGCTTCCTGTTGGTATTGGGGTAGCGGGATTAGTAAGTAGTACCTCGGAGGACAAATCCTCAAAACAAGGCTTTTTAGTTGCGTTTGCTTTTTTTTCGGGTATAGTTGTTAACCTGACTATTCTTGGAGCGTTGGCAGGTAGGTTAGGAATTGTTCTTACTGAAAGCTTTGGAAAATATTGGGCTTTAGCAATGGTTCTTATTTCGGTGTTAGCTGCTATTATTGCCTTTTATGGCCCACGAATAAAAACCGATAAGTTAGCTGCACTAAGAAAACCCGGAATAGGAGGAAGTTTTATTTATGGATTTATTTTTAGTCTGGGTACTTCAGCAGCGCCTCTTTTATTACTCTTAGCTGTTGCAGCAACGCAAGGGAGTGCTTTTTACGGACTTATACTTGCTTTTTCTTTCGGGATCGGTAGAGGATTACCTTTTTTATTAGTTGGATTCTTTTCGGGCGCAGTAACTCGTTTTGCTCGACTTTCTTGGCTAAGACGCACAATACAAATTGTTAGTGGTTTAGCCCTACTTTTTGTGGGGGTCTATTATATGAAGGTATTTATTGATTTACTTTAATCGGCACATTGACACTAAATTTATCGTCAATGGCGGTAAAATGGGTTTCTTCAGCATTTTACAATGATAAAATCTAAATCCTCAAATTGGTTAATTTCTTCAATTCTTCAAGGATTTCGTTCGAATGTAGCCCTATATCGCCCACACAAAACCTCGCCTTTGGCGGGGTTTTTTTATTTACAAAATGTTTTGTCTATACATACTCTTCTCTCCAACAAAAGATAAATATTATGTTGGTCATACTGGCGATGATCTCGTTGAACGTATTCGAAAACACAATTCAAATCATAAGGGTTTTACTCCGACTTTACCGGTCTCTCTTCTCAAAGCAATGGAGCTCCTTTTTTAAAGGGTTATTTCACGGCATTTACAATACTAGATTGGAGTTTTATTGTTTTACCCAAATAATTGTTCTATACAATATTCCTTTTCTTACAATAATTTTTAGTTTACTTTGCTGCAAGACTAATTCGC
Source organism: Bacteroidota bacterium (assembly GCA_030681615.1). Lineage (GTDB taxonomy): Bacteria > Bacteroidota > Bacteroidia > B-17B0 > Aurantibacillaceae > Aurantibacillus. The sequence continues at coordinate 31,498 of JAUXSA010000016.1, read as the reverse complement.
AATTGGCAACTAAATTTTCTTTTGGATTTAAAACTATGGCCGTCCATTTATCATTCGCAAATTTTACATCTTTCAATACTACTGCTTTTTCTAATTCTGTTTTACCAATATAACCATCCGTAGTTTTTGTAACAATTATAATAGCACCTTTTGGCGCTTTCCATCTACCAGTAAAATCATCACTTATTTTTTGCGCAGATACAACCTGGGTAAAGAATAAAATTCCAAAAAGTGTAATTATATTTTTCATTTTAGAAATCATTTTTCAGAAAATCAGTGCAACTATTCGTATACAAAAAATAACTATCAACTTATTCATCATCAATATGCATTACCATTAATGGTGTAATAACAGATAACGCCATGTTTTCAGTAATACTTTCATGCATTAAATTCTCCCAAAAATTACGGTGTTTACTTACAAATGCTAACAAATTTATATTATTTTTTTCACTATATTTTTTTAATCTATCTACTGGATAATCTCCATAAATTGTATGCTTTTCATGTGATAGACCAGACTCAACCTCTACAATAAATTGATCCCACTCCTTTTCCTTTTCTTCAGGTGAAAGATGTGCTTTTTTTATATTTACAAAATGAATTTTTGCTTGTATAGCCGTAGCAAAAGAAGTTATATACTGTACAACCTGTTTAGTTGCAGAGTCATAATTGCTCGCGAACATAATATTTTTAATAGGCTCCCATTTCGCGTCTCTTGGCACTAATATAACAGGGCATCGTGCTTTATTAGAAACTTTAATAGATACCGATCCAAATATTTTGGCCAATACATCTGATAAGCCGGTTGTGCCAATAACTATTAAATCAGTTTCAGTATTATTTGACAACTCTGTTAGAACCATAACCGGATCGCCCTGTAATATTTTTATATTGACATTTCTTTCTATTATATTAGGGGTGGCACTATTCTCTTCTGCTATAAGTTGCTCGATATCTCTTATTAATCCTTGATCCTCATTATTAGGGAGGCCCTCTTTTATATGAACAACTGTAAGACCAGCATTTAATGTGTTTGCCAATGCACTTGCATAACGATATGCATTACGCGCGGTAATGGAGAAATCGGTAGCAACGATGATGTTTTTTATCTGTTTCATTTTACTTATTTTTTATATACAACAAATCATGCCAGACTAAAGTTTAAAGTAGGGAGCCTGAAAAACCATAATAACGACCTTAACCTATTTTAATATATTGTGTGACGTGAAGTATAACAAACATTTTTACCGGCACTACCTCACAAACACAAACTCTACCCTCCTATTAAGCGCTTTATTTTCGCTAATAGGTTTTAAATCGCCAAAACCATTATAAGTGATCCTTCCTGCTTTTATTCCTTTTGACACTAAATAGTCTGTTACAGTTTTTGCACGGTTTAAAGATAAGATCTTGTTCTCTTCTTTTACACCATTATTATCAGTATGACCATTTATCTCAACTTTTATCTTAGGATCTTTATTTAGTAGGTTTAGCACTTTATTTAATTGGGTGAACGATTCGGCACCTTCAATTTTATAAGAAGCCGTTTCAAAATTTATACTCAAATTGATCGATACTGTATTACCAAGATCGTTGATTATCTTATCACCAAATTCCTTTTTTGCCCATTGCTCAAACGAAATGATCTTTGACGACATTATTTTAAATGATCCTGCTTCTAAAAATATGGCAGAATCATACAGCCTATCGCCTACATCGGCAATAGCTATTTTAATATGATATTTCTTTCCGGGAATAACTTTTGCGCCTGCATGAAGCACAACTGTAAAACCATCGAACTGAAAAGTGGAGGCCATCTCTCCAGCGGGCTTATTGTGCTCAAATTTCTGAGGATTTTCCGGATCCCACGGATAATTGCGGATAAAATATTTTTTATTTGCTATCGAATTTATATTGTCGACTGTTATCGGTATATGACGTTCTAATAAAGCTAAATTCCTTCTGCCAGGCGGATCCTCGCTACTCAGAAAAAAACCAAATATATCATTCACATTTTTACTTACATATTCAGGATATTCTTCAGAAGCAAAAAAATAATTAAACGCAATACTGTCATCTGCCGGTATAAAATCAAACTCTAAAATGGCCGCGTCATATGCCGGGCCTTTTGCAATTGAGCTCAACGAAGCGTCAGTATTATTCTGTGTTTTAGAACTTCTGTCGGGTGTATCATTAGGGCCTATAGCATGAAATACATTTCCGGTAGAGAGAATAAGTCCTTTTGAAATAACTTTGTTGTGAACCATTGTGCAATTAAAAATGCCCAGCGACTTTTTATAGCCTTTGTATTTTACATTCTCAATTTTAGAAACCTCTGCTTTATCGGCAAAAATAGTTTTAACCATTTCTTCGGCAGATAATATTGTATCAATACTTAATTGGGCATTAGCCAATTTCGAAATACAGAGGAAAGTGCTAAATAAAAAGAAAGTAATAGTTTTAACCATATATCTATTCTCAAGCAAATAATGCACAAAATACCAAAAGATACGCGTGAAACCTACAATATTTTGACCTAAAAAAGCTGCTGGCTTAATCTGATCGGTTGATAATTAAGGCTGAGCTGAATGTATATGATCTATTAAGAAGTTTTATCGCTTACTTTCTAAGATCTTTTTGCCATAAAAAGAAATTGATGCGTCTTTCCCCGAATTATTTTTTTCATAAATAACCAGCATGTTTGAACTTGCCCATTCAAAGCTTTTCCTTGCAGCGTTCAATTTGGGTTCACCATAATTTTCTTTTAATACTTCGAGAAACTTAGGGCCCGTTGCATTTTTCGTTTGAACTGAAATGGTTGATAATTTATTTTTGGAGAACGTTACCCTTATATATTCAAATTCTACACCTTCAATTTTAATATTATCTTCCGGTAATGAATAAAGCTTGGTATTATCCTCATCTATCTCAAGTGTAAGATTTTTAAGTTCATTTGGGGAAGTACCAAATACATAGTTTTTAAATCCATTTTGCCCTTCTAATGTATTGTTCTGCGTAAATCCTATAAAAGGAAATATTATAAGTAAAATTATCTTCTTCATATTTTATTGGTTGATGCACTAAAGATATTATGAACCAAATAATATTAGGATACAATAAAGTGATTTTTCTTACAAATGTCAGACAAGACAAAAAAGAGCCTGCCCAAAAACGACAGGCTTAAAGATCTAATTTTTTACAACTTTACATCTTTGGCCATTTATTGCCGCGACCTGGAAAATATAAATACCGGCGGGCAGATCTTTTATTTCTATTTCAGTTGTTGAATGTGTAATTTCTCCGCTTAACAGCTGCCTGCCGGTATTATCCGTTATAATATAATTTAAACCAACTAATTCATTTTCTGAATTTATTTTAATTAAATCTGTTGCTGGATTAGGATATAAAGAAAAGCTCTTTGTTATTTTATTTTCGGCTATTCCACTAACAGATGCTGTATAAAGCGAAACGCCATCCATGGTGCCCACCCATAAATTTCCTGCATTATCAATAATAGAAGTATTTACCATATCGCCAATTAAACCATTGCTTGTATTGTAATTTGTAAAAGCGCTGCCATTATATTTTGAAATACCTGCTGCGTTTGTGCCGAACCATTTATTATTAAACTGGTCAATAGCTATGGCATGTACATTATTTGCAGGTAAACCATTGGTGGTTGTATAGTTAGTCCAAAGCGTTCCATCAAATTTTTTTAAACCTGTTGAAGTGCCAAACCAAATATTTCCACCCGCATCAGGTTTTACAACGTGCACATAATTTGCCTGCGAATAAGTTGTCCAATTATTACCATCAAATTTAGATACTCCTCCACCCCAGGTACCAAACCATAAATTATTTGCCTGATCTATGGCCATACCCGGTACAATATTATTTGCCAAACCATTTGCACTTGTATAAATGGTCCAGCTAACATCATTAAATTTTGAAACACCCATATTTGTAGCAAACCATTTATTGCCTGTTGCATCTATTTCAATAGCATAAACAAGATTATTAGATAGGCCTTCAAATGTTGTATAATTTGTCCAGGTGGTTCCATTAAACTTTGAAACACCGCCATCGGTTCCGATCCATAAATTTCCGAATGCATCAATTTTAATTACTCTTACATAATCATTCACTAATCCATCGTTAACGCTAAAGGTTGTCCAGTTAGTACCATCAAATTTAGAGATGCCGCTGCCATAAGTACCAAACCATTTATTACCATAAGCATCTATTGCAATAGCTTGTACATTGTTATCCGCTAAACCGTTTGTTTGATCGTAAGAGGTCCATGTTTGTGCTTTCATAAAAAAACCTGCGATCATAAAAGCTAATACCAGTAGTTGTGTTTTCATTTGTGTTTTATTTTATCTAGTTAATTAATAATTTATAAAACAAAAGTCGGCTTAACGAGGCGTGAAAACTTACGGAAAAATAAAAGGGTTTTTGGAAGGTCTTTGAATTTTGAAAAAAAGTATATTTTCATCAAAACCAGCTCTGGCTTTTTGCATTTTTTGCAAATAAAAGTTCTAAAAAGGTTGATTTTTGCAAAATAAATAAGTTGAAATAATTAGTTCTTGCCAAAAAATATGAGGGTATTTATAAACGAAAGCCAATAACACAAACATTCCTTCGGCTTTGCTCAGGATAAACTGACTCGTTTGTGTTATAGTCTTACACCAATAACACAAACATCGTCCACCTGCTCCAGCTGGCCTTTCCAGGCATTAAAGGCATTTTCGAGTACTTCTTTTTGGTCATCCATTGACCGGGAAATGTTTGCCAGGAGTATCTCTTTTAACATTTTATACTTGAATTTTTTGCCTTTGGGCCCGCCAAACTGGTCGGCCAAACCATCAGTGAAAAGATAAATTGTATCACCTTTATTTAATTGGACCTTATGAGAAGTAAAGGGTCTTTGAATTGCATATTTGCCAATTGGTTGTTTATCTCCTTTTATTTCATGTATGGTCATATCGTCAGAAGAAACATACCAAATGGGATTGTTGGCACCGGCCCACTGTAATTCCTTTGTTTTAGTATTTAAACAACAAAGGCTAATATCCATTCCGTCTTTTACCTCTTCACCACTTTTTTCGAAAGTAGAAATAACCAATTCACGGGTCTTGTCTAAAATTTTGCCAGGGTCATTAATGTCAAACTCTAAAACAGTTCTGTTTAAAGCATTACTACAAACTACCGAAACCAATGCGCCCGGCACACCATGCCCAGTACAATCTGCAACAGCAAACATTACCGTATCGCCAATTTTTTCGAGCCAGTAAAAATCACCGGCAACAATATCCTTAGGCTGATAATAAAAAAATCCATTCTTAAAATTCTGACTCCAAAATATTTCTGCCGGTAAAATTGCTTCTTGCAAACGTTTGGCGTATGTAATAGAGTCAACGATCTCCTTTTGTTTTTCTTCAACAATATTTTTTTGCTGTTCAATAACAACTTTTTGTTTTTGTGTGATCTTAAAACGGTTAAACATAAAACCTGCAAATATCAGCACTAACATTAAGCCGCCATATAAAGCATAACGTTGTGTTTTTTCTTGTTTTAATTGCAAGGCAACAGTTTTTTTCTCCTCAATCGTTCTTACACTATCGGCAGTAACTTTTTTATCATATTCGTATTGAAATTGTTTTCTCACACTTGATTTACGCGTTTCCTCATTATTAACACTATCCTTCATAAAAATAAAAAGCTCATGCATGTCGAGGGCTTTTGCCACATTATTTTGTTGTTTATATATTTTATATAAGAGCTTTGCTGAAGAGCTAATGTTTCCGGGAAAACCAAGGTCTTTAGATATTTTAAAACCATTCTCAGCATACTCCAGTGCTTTGGTGTAATTTTTTTGCTTATAATAAATAAGCCCTATACTACTATATGATCTTGCAATTGCACTCTTATCGTTTATCATTTTACGGATCTCAAAGGCCTGCATATAATAATCAAGCGGTTCATTGTAGTTACCAGAGCTTTGATCATCCCGGATCTCTAAAGCAGCGCCAATATTATTAAGGCAAGCGGCAATCCCTCTCTTATCACCGATTTCTTTTCGGATGCTTAAACTTTGCTTAGCATATTTTAATGCATTCGTAACATCTTTTCGGTTTTGATATATTACCGATAGATTATTATAAATGCCTGAAATACCAGGCTTATCATCGATCTCTTTTGAGATCTTTAAACTTTTATAATAATTTTCAAGCACTTTAATTGTATCTCCTTGTCCCTGATATAAAAAAGCGATATTATTTAAAAGATAGGCCTCATTTTTTTTATCACCTATCTCTTCAAAAATTTTTATTGCTTTATGATAATAATCTAAAGCCTGACTTATATCACCAAGACTTTGATATATAAATCCAATATTGTTTAACGATTCGCCAATGCCTGCTTTAAAATCTATCTCTTGCCTGATCTTTAAACTCTTTTTGTAATACACTAATGATATTGGCACATCACCCCGATCGTAATAGATATAACCAATTACATGAAGACTATGCGCTACCTCTTTTTTATCGCCGATCTCTTCAAAAATTTTCATGGCCTTATTAAAAGCAGCAAAAGACCTGGTAGTATCGCCTTCATCTATCTCATCATACACTGTACCAAGTCCATTCAATGCTAAGCCTTCATAATATTTATATCCTTTTTTGTTTGCTTCATTTAAAATACTATCCCAATAAGGTAATCGTAATATAGGTTCTAAAATACCTATCCTGCAACGGAGACCAAGTTTTACCGTATCGTGTTTGGCAACTTTTAATGCTTTATATAAAAGTTCTACCTGCTCCTCTTGCGCAGGAATTTTTATTATTAAAAAGAAAAAAAGAATTATTAAAACAACTCTCATTTATTTGATTGCTAATGTGATTTCTTTTCGATGGTCTTATGGATGTTATTAACCTCCATCACAGCAGCAGAGCCGTACCATGGCAGATAATCAACCGCAAACAGGTTAATTTTAATGGCAGGATCCTTTTCGCATAAGAGTTTAGCTTCATCAATAGTCTTTACATTAAAGATAAATACACCTCTATAAAGGTCGTTCTTACCAAAGGGGCCTGCTAAAGCTAATTTTCCGGCGTTTGCAAGGCTAATAATATTATCCATGTGCCCCCTGAAAAGTGAATCTGATTCTTTTTTATCTTTTGCTTTATAAGTTCCGCTCTTTAATAACACCATAATATAACTTTTCATACCGTAGTCATCAGCGCCAAGTTTTTTAGCTAAAGTAGAATCGTAAGCCGGTTTTGTTTGGCCATTCATTTGTACAGATCCAATTAAAATTAAAAAAAGAAATATGATATGTTTCATGGGCTTGTTTTTAATTACAGTTAAAAATACAAATATTAATTAATAATTTATATTGGCCTCTTTTTTTATTCGCTCTAACAAAAACTCAAGGCCGTTTAGTTTTATCTCATATAAAGTATTTAATAACATCCCTAATTTTCCTGCAGGAAAACCTTTACGGTTAAACCATTCCAAATAAGAAACAGGAAGTTTATAAAGTATTACCCCTTTATAACGACCATAAGGCATTGGCATTTTTACCAGCTCTAATAACATTTGTGGATCCGGTAGGCCTGACATTAATTATCTATTTTTTCGAGATCGTTTAAAAAATCGTTTTGAAGATCGGGATGCAAGGTTGTAATTAAAGTATTGATCTTTTTTAATTGCTGCTCCATTAAATTTACCAGCATTTGGCTTTTGTGATAAGGAATGCCGGAGTTTTTTAATTTCGCACAAAAATAAATATACATTTCGGCAGAAAGTCCTTTGTCATCAACATACTTGGTGTATTTGGTAATGATACGCAACAATTTGCGCAGACTTTTTTTAGCGTAATATAAATTGGATTGTAATTTTAATAATTCGAAGTGCTCATCAATTTCTAATTTTACTTCTTTTATGAATTGTGTTTTATCATGCTCTTCAAACAACAAAAAACCTAAATATTCTTTATTATCTTTTTTATACTTTGCTAACGCAATACAAAGCTCCAACAACTTCTTAGGTTCAAGAAACTCCAACTCCTTTTTTATATCGCTTAAACCTGCCGCTTTCATTTTTTTAATAAAAAACCCTTTCTGTTAAAACATGAAAGGGTTTTTAATAATGATCTATATTTCTTTCAAAATTTTTTAAACCTTCAAAACTTTAAACTCAATTATTTCATATGTTTTTGTTTCACATCGCCAAAGCCAGGAAAGTTGTTGTGATGCCAGTTGGCGATCACACTTCCATCTTTTACAAGCATTAAGCCCGGGTTACTACGGATCATTGTTTTCAGAACAATTCCATCCACCGATGCAAAATCAAATAAGGCATTATGTTTGTGTTTAAACTCATCTATATCGCTGGCACTGCTCGCAGTAAATGCAATAAATTTATATTTTTCAATTGTAGCTAATTTGTAAAAATCGTTGATCTTAGCCATAAGCGAAGGATCATCCTCTGTTTCTTTAAGATCGTAAACAATTAACCAGAAACTATAATTCTTATCATTTAAAACCGAATCTGTAATGGCAACACCATCTAAATTATTTACCGTAAAGTCTGTTATCCTTGGTGCATCTACTGCATCTTTAACCAGTATATTATCGGTTGCTACCCATTTCCAGGTAAGGGTATCCTGCCAAGGATAATTTTTTAAATTAAAGTGTTCTTTTTTACCGTTCTTTAAATTCTCATAAATAAAGCCTGTTTCATACTCTGCAGGTTTATAGGTAGGCAAAAGTTTCATATTGTCTTTAATATTCTCTCCGGGTGCATAAGCTCTGAAATCTAACGGAGGTAAATTACGGTAAGCATAAATAGGAAAACCTATTGAGAAAACAACACCCATTAAAAATAAAGTGCTGATGATCATTGGCGCAAACAATTCGCGAATATTATCTTTTCCTGCAAATAAAATGGTGATCAGGATCATCAAGGCAATGTCTTTCCAAAAACTTTCCCATGGTTTTAATTTTAAGAAATCGCCAAAACAACCGCAATGCGTTACCTTGTTGAAACAGGCAGAATAAAAAGTTAAAAAAGTAAAGAAAGCAATTTGAGCGAACAATAACCACAACGTTAATTTAGTGCGATATCCTATTAGCAACATTACACCTAAAATAATTTCGCTGGCACAAATAATAATTGCCAATGGCAATGCAATATGCGCAAACCATTCGAAAAATGCCATCCCTGTATCGTTTTGAAATACTTCGAAATATTCTTTTAGTTTATACGAAAAACCTAAGGGATCATTTGCCTTAATAAAACCTGAAAAAATAAATAAACCACCAACTAAAAACCTGGCCACATGTGTTATCATTGGTATTTTTGCAATATACCCAGCGCCGTTAATTAAAAGTAATTCAATAGCAATTAAAATAGCTAAAGTGGTTCTGCTAAAACAAGGCGGCGTTATCATATAAATGATTATTGCTAATCCGGCCGACCAAATAAAACGAAATGCGTTTGAGGCTAAAAATTTTTTCATATCAGTGCTTTGTTTTTTTAAAGATATCCAGTATTGTGTACTATAAAAGTTAAATTAATTTTTTTTAACTATTTGGCCAGCTTAATTAAGGCAAACACCGAATAGTTGATCATGTCCATATAATTGGCATCAACCCCTTCGCTAATAATGGTCTTGCCCTGGTTGTCCTCTATCTGTTTCACTCTAAACACCTTCATTAAGATCAGGTCGGTTAAAGAGCTTAACCGCATATCACGCCAGGCCTCACCATAATCGTGGTTCTTGTCTTCCATTAATTTTTTGGTTTGGTCGGCATATTTAATGTATAAATTTGCCACCTCATCATAAGGCAGGTCTACCCGTGTATCATTCGCCAATTCAAGCTGAATAAGGGCTATAATGCAATAGTTTATTATACCAATATACTCGCCTTTAATATCATCCACTATTTTTTGGGTACCTTTTTCCTCAATACTCTTTATCCTTTGGGCCTTTATAAAGATCTGGTCGGTTAAAGAAGTAGGCCTTAAATTGCGCCAGGCAGTGCCATAGTCTTTCATCTTCTTTAAAAAGATATCTTTGCATTGAGAAATGGCTGCGTCGTATTGTTTTGATGTAGTAGTCATATAGCGTATGGACAATAAAAATAGCGAAATTAACCCAATAGAATACACTTGCAATAGCAAATCATTAACATTTATTAAACCTTTAATAATGGCTATTGTGAACATTACACCCGATAGCTTTTACGATGGCGGCAAATACAGTAATGTGAACGATATTTTGCAGGATGTAGAAGAGAAAATAAAGCAAGGTGCTCATATTATTGATATTGGGGCAGCTTCTTCAAGGCCAGGAGCTACAACAATAAGTGCTGAGGAAGAATGGGAAAGATTAGAGAAATATCTACCGGCCATACGCAATAAATTTCCTGACATTTTTATAAGTATTGATACCTTTTATGCTTCAATAGCAAAAAAAAGTGCCGAGCATGGCGCCGATATTATTAACGACATTAGCGGGGGCGATATGGATACCGCCATGTTTGAAACCATAACTAAACTAAATTTACCGTATGTTTTAATGCATATGCAGGGCACACCCCGAACCATGCAACAAAACCCTGTTTATGGAGATGTGGTTGCAGAAGTTAAAGACGCCCTTTCTAAAAAATTAGAAAAATTAAGCGCACTGGATTTTAAAAAAATAATTATAGATGTGGGTTTTGGTTTTGGTAAAACACAGGAACACAATTACCGACTTTTAAAAAATTTACATCAGTTTAACGATTACCCTATTTTAGCGGGATTTTCGCGCAAAAGTATGGTCAATAAAATAATAGGTACCAACCCTGTAACTTCTTTGAACGGCACCACCGTTTTAAACACCATTGCCTTGCTAAACGGGGCTTCCATCCTGCGTGTACACGATGTTACAGAAGCTAAACAAGCAATTGCTTTAGTGGAGTATTATAAAAATGTATAATAATAAGTTCTCCAAAATACTTTTTACAAATTCCGAAGAAATTATTTTAAATTTATTATGTAATTTCAAATTAACTGATTGTATTAATTTTAAATGCAAAATCATATGAAGTATTTATTTATTACCACTATGTTTTTAAGCACAATAGTTTATGGGCAATTAACCATAGATTCTTTAAAAAAAATAGTTGCACCGTTAAGACTCGGATATTCCAATTACTTTGAGCCCTTTGTTAATAAAGTGGGTTATGGTGGTCCATGGATACTAAATAAAGATGGTGGCGGTGCAGCATTTGGCGATAATACACTTTATAAATTTGACAAGAAAGGCAAGGAGTTGTGGAAACGCAAGATCAAAGACCGCTTTGAAGAAATGGAATCGCAAGTTGTTGCTGATGATACAAAAGGAAATCTTTATGTTTTTATGCTTGAATACAACAGCAAAGTGTACAGAGGCGGAAACGAACGCGTAGTATGTTTTGATAAGACCGGGAAACAATTATGGGATAAAAATCTTGGAGCTTATTCTGCGCTTAATAACCCTATCGTTTCTTACGTTAAAACCACAGAAGATGGCAAGATATATATGCGCGGGCATATGGCGAAAGAAAAACCAAAAGATGGCGACCCTAAATATTTGTTTTGGGAAGGGTGGCTGGATGTTACCGGAAAATTAACGCAAAAAACCGGTGAACAGATAGATTGGGCAAAAGACGAATGGCAAAAGAAATTTAAACCTGAATAAATATTGCTAATTGAAAGGCGGAAACTGATAGCGCTAATTTATTTTATTAGTACTTTTTAAAGAATAATTATTGACATAAAGCCGAAAATTTTCGCTAATTTGTACTCTGAAAATTTCAAACAATTGTAATGGCTATTTTTAAAAAAATAATCTTAATATTTTTTATTTTCCATTTTGGCCAGTCAAGATCTGCTTTAAAAATTGGCGAGTACTATACCATCCCCCCTTACAGTTTTCAAATTGCAGTACTAAAATATAATGGTGGCGGCGACTGGTATGCCAACTTAGAAACATCTGTACCCAATCTTATTAAATTTTGTAACGATAACATTAAAACAACTATTAATCCTGAGCAGGCAATTGTAGATGCCGGCAGTATGGAGATCTATAATTATCCTTTTGTGCACATGACGGGTCATGGCAATGTAATATTCTCTAGCCAGGAGGCAGAGAATTTAAGAAATTATTTATTAGCGGGTGGCTTTTTACACGTAAGCGATAATTACGGTATGGATAAATTTGTGCGCGTACAATTAAAAAAAGTATTTCCCGAATTAGATCTTGTAGAGTTACCGTTTAATCACCCGGTGTATCATCAAAAATTTGAATTCGCCAATGGTTTGCCAAAAGTACATGAGCATGAGAATTCTGCACCAAAAGGTTATGGCTTAATTTATAAAGGCCGGTTGGTTTGTTTTTATGATTTTGAGTGCGACCTTGGTGATGGCTGGGAAAGCCCTGAAATACATAAAGACAGCGAAGAGACCCGAATCAAAGCATTAAAGATGGGCGCCAACTTAATTTCTTATGCCTTTATGGGCTTCGACAAAAAATAAATTTGTTTGCGGGCTATGCATAAAAAAATATTGATCTTACTTTTTTTTACCTGCAGCAAATTTTTAATTTCTCAACAATTTACTCTCTCAGGAAAAATTACAGGTAACGGCGAAAGCCTGCCTTTTGCTACCATTTATTTAAAAGGAACCACTAAAGGTGTAAACAGTAACGACAATGGTAACTATTCTTTAAAATTAGATGCCGGAAAACACGTTGTAATATTTCAATACATCGGTTATTCGAAACAGGAGATTGAAATTGATCTTACCGAAAATAAAACATTGAATGTAAATTTAAAACTGGATGGTATTGCTCTGCAGGAAATAACGGTGAAAGCAGGTGAAGACCCCGCCTACCCTATTATGCGCAAAGCCATTAAACGCAGAAAGATCTATTCGAACCAGGTGAACGAATATACTTGCCAATCATATATAAAAGGTTTACAGCGTTTAACTAATCTACCCGATAAATTTAAAAAACTCATAAAAATAACAAGCGGCGAAGAAATAGATTCTACTTTATATGGCGTTATTTATTTGAGTGAAAGCGAAAGCAATTATTATTTTAAAAAACCAAATAAAGAAAAGGAAATTATGTTTAGCAGTCGCGTAAGCGGCGAAAGTAAAAGTTTTAGTTTTAACCAGCTTAGCCAGATGAAATTTAATTTTTACGAGAACCTGGTTCCTATAAGAGGCATTAGCGACAGGCCGTTTGTTTCGCCCTTGAACGGAAATGCTTTTTTGTATTACAAATTTAAATTATTAGGCACTATTAATGAAGACGGAAAGATCTTTAATAAAATTGAAGTAAAACCAAAACGCGAAACTGATCCTTGTTTTACCGGGATAATTTATATCCAGGAAAATTCGTGGCGTATAACCGGTATTGATCTTAAATTATTTAAAGACAATAAAATAAAATTTGTAGATACACTTTCTATTAAGCAGCTCTACGCCCCGGTTGCAGGCGACAGCATCTGGATGCCGGTGAGCCATAATTTTGGTTTTCATTTTGTGTTCTTCGGCATTTCGGGTGACGGTTATTTTAATGCCATCGTAAAAAATTACAACCTAACGCCAAACATTACCGACAAATTTTTTAGCAACGAAATTTTTGTTGTAGAAGATGGTGCAAACAAAAAAGATTCTAATTACTGGATCATTAACCGTCCGGCACCATTAACACCAGAAGAAAATAAAGATTATCGAAAAAAAGACAGCACCGAAAAAGTACAGGACACCGACCGATATAAAGATTCGGTTGATAAACGCGGAAATAAATTGCGCGTGAACGATATCTTTTTTGGTTACACCTATAATAAAACAAAGAAACGAATAAGCGTAGCTATACCCGGGTTAATTACCAACGGTGTGCAATACAATACGGTTGAAGGTTTTAACGTAAGTTATAAGTTTTCGGTAAATAAAGAATATGAGAATCTAAAAGCACACCGCTTTACCGGCCAGGTGCGTTATGGTTTTAGTAATTATTTATGGGGTGGCGAAGTTGGTTATAATTATTTTTACCGGCCAAAAAAATTCTCACGTGTTGGTATTAAATTCAAATCAATAGCAGAACAATACAACCAGTTAGATCCGATATCGCCACTGGTAAATTCATTATACTCGTTATACCTGAACGAGAATTTTATGAAGATGTTTAAAGAGACCGGCGTTGAGACCAGCTACTTTACCGAAGTGGTAAACGGTGTTTATTTTTCGTCGCTCGTAAAATATGTAGAACGTGATGCTTTAAAGAATACATCTGATCTGTTGATCATAGATGACAAACAAAAATTATTTACCAGTAATGATCCAAGGAACGAATTTAACCACGACTCTTTATTTACTACCAACAATGCCTTTACAGCGGAAATAACTTTTTCGTTCCGCTTCAAACAAAAATATGTAACACTGCCTAATCAAAAAATAATTACAGGAAGTAAATATCCGAGACTAAGTGTAAGTTACAAAAAAGCATTTCCTGTTTTAAATACTACGGCAGATTACGACCTGGCAAGTGCCATGATCTATGATGAATTGAATCTTGGTCTATTTGGCCGTCTTGGCATGAGGTTAAAGGGAGGGGGATTTGTAAATACTAAAAAATTATTATTTATGGATTTTAAATATTTTTTAGGGAACCAAACATTATTTAATACCAACGATTATTTAAGTAGTTTCAGGTTGTTGCCTTATTACACATTTAGCGCCGATAAATGGTTTGCCGAAGCACATGCCGAACATCATTTTAACGGTTTTATCATTAATAAGATCCCTGTCTTTAAAAAATTAAAGGTGCAGGAAGTAGTTGGTGGTCATTTATTAATGAGCAATAAATTAAAACAGTATTACGAAATAAATTTTGGTTTCGAGAATATCTTTAACGTTTTACGGGTTGATTATGTTTTGGGCTATGGTATAAATAATAAAGTCAATTCCGGCTTTACCATAGGGATTAATACAAGTTTATAACTGGTATTTAATTGTTGTTTACCGGTTTTTACTTTTCTTTTTTTTGGGCTATATTTACATATGGTTAAAAAGTACATATTCTTATTTTTTGTAGCTGTTTCTTCTGCCATTGGTCAAACCTCAAGTACTAGTCCGGAATATGAAGCAATAGCAATTGGTGGCAAAGAACAAATTGAACGTGTGCTGGAGACACAGCTAACGTTGCCAAAGATCCTCTTAACCTCCAATTTTGATGTAGAGATAACTACTTTTTTTGATCTTGATTCAGCAGGGAAAGCCATAAATATTAAATTTGAAGGGCTAAAGAACAACAATAACAATGTTTTAAGAAACGAATTGACCCGCATGTTCGGTTTTTGGAAATTCAACAAAACGTTGCATCTACCAAATGAAAGCAGGCCTTACTTTTTGATCTTTAAATTATCTACCGAAAAATATAACCGATACTTTAAACAAAAAAATAAACTAAATCTTAAAAAACCATTACCTGCAGATAGCAGTTACGTTATATATACAAAAGCAGATAAATCGCCCGAATATTATAAGAATGGTGATGATGGTTTAACGGAATTTATACTTTCTCAAATTGAATACCCAAAATTAGCTATCGAAAGATCAGTTGAAGGAACGGTAGTAATTGAATTTGTTGTTGAAACGAATGGCTACATAACAGGCATAACTGTTAAACAAGGCGTAAATACAGGTTGTACAGAAGAAGCACTAAGACTCATTAAAGAAACTAAATGGCAACCGGCTGTGCTAAATAATAAGTTTGTAAGATACAGGACGAATTACCCAATAACTTTTAGCCTTAGAAATATTAATAAAGACGCTTCCGGTTCATCAGGATCAATTGGGCAATAAAGTGAAAGTATAATCTTTACTTATAATAACTGTAGCCTATTAACAAGCTCATTATTCCAAATAAGAAAACAACAACGTACATCACAATACCATTACAAAACATTACAGACTCTTGCGGATCTTTTGAGTTAACAAAAATAGTCTCAGTCTCTTTTATTTCATTTATTTTTTTATTAGCTGCAGATTCCATATGATTGGTTTGCCCACCAATTAATTCAACCAAATAAACTTTATCGTTTGTATATTCTGTGCCATTGTAGGCATACCTATACTCCACCCTAACGGCGTAAGGCGAATTTCTTGTCGAGACTTTTTTATGCAGTTCAACTTTTTTTGAAATGACAGTAGCGTTTACTTTATCCCAGGCATTTACTTTCAAATAAAGTGCTATCAATTTAATACTCGACCAAAAACACACTGCGGCAATAAGAATAGAAAAGATAAGTGTAAAGGTTCCCATGGATTAATATTTTTTTAAAGCTGTGTTCTCTTTGCTTCTCATGAGCTTGCTGTCTTTCTCGCTTTTATCTTTATAACCGCATAAATGCAACACTCCGTGAATGATCACGCGCTTAATTTCTGTTTCAAAGTCTGTTTTAAATTTGGCGGCATTCTCTTTTACTCTTTCAACAGAGATAATAATATCACCATTTATCTTTTTCCCTTCGCAGTAATCAAAGGTGATAATGTCGGTATAAGTATTATGCTTTAAATAGTGGATATTTGTTTTTAAGATCTCTTCGTCTGAAGTAAAAACAAAATTTAGTTGACCTAATTGCTTTTTTTCTAATTCAACAATTTTTTTGATCCACAGTTTGGTCTTTACCTTTGCAGGCAAATTAAATTCTATGTTTTGGTTTTGAAACGAAATAGCCATACTTATAAAGAAAGCGTATCTTTTATTATTGTTGGCAATTGCCCATTGTTCCTGGCTTTTATAATATCTTCAACGCCTTTTAAAGAAGTTTTAAATTCCTGCAGACTAGTATAAAATAACTGTTGTTGCTTTTGGCTTGCTTCTATTAGATTACCTGCTTCTTTTTTTTCCTGGTTGGTAAATTCAATTAACTTTTCTTCAGAGATCGATCTGTTCTTCGCGTCTGTTTTTAATTTCTCAATTTGTGAGTTAATTAAATTCGTTCTTGCTTTTATTGATCTTCTGTTAACTGCGAAATTTTCTAAGCTTGCACCACTTGCATAAAATTGTTGCGTAAAATCCGCCTCCACTTTTGTGAGCGTATCTTTTACATTTTGTTGAATAAACTGTTTGTATTGGTTAAAACGTGAAATGGCTTTATCTAAAATAACCGTATCTGTTTTATCAACTTCTTTGGCAGAACTATTTACGGCGCCACTTAAACTATCTAATGATTGCATTTTAACAGCGTAAATATCTACCCTGTTACAAGATTGAAACACTGCTCCTGCAAAAAATATAATTACTAAAGTATTTTTAGCAGTCTTTATCATTTTAATTGATCAAATCAAAACCACAATAAGGAACTAATACTTTTGGGATTTTAATTCCTTCGGGCGTTTGATTGTTTTCTAATAAAGCTGCAACAATACGCGGTAAGGCTAAGGCGCTACCATTTAAGCTATGCGCTAATTGTGTTTTACCATTAGCATCTTTAAATCTGCATTTTAAACGGTTGGTTTGAAAAGTTTCAAAATTACTTACACTGCTTACTTCTAACCAACGTTCCTGCGCGGCACTCCACACTTCCATATCATAAGTTAAAGCGCTTGCAAAACTCATATCGCCACCACATAATTTTAAAGTACGGAAAGGCAATTCTAATTCTTTTAAAAGACCCGCAACATACTCACGCATTTCTTCTAACGTTTCGTAACTTTTATCAGGATGTGTTATTTGCACGATCTCTACTTTATCAAATTGGTGTAAACGGTTTAAACCACGCACATCTTTTCCATAGCTTCCTGCTTCTCTTCTAAAACAAGGCGTGTAGGCTGTATTTTTAACCGGCAGATCGGCTTCTTTTAAAATAACATCACGGTAAATATTTGTAACCGGCACCTCTGCGGTTGGTATCAAATATAAATTGTCAATGGTGCAATGATACATTTGTCCTTCTTTATCAGGCAACTGGCCGGTACCATAACCGCTATCTTCGTTCACCACAATTGGCGGTTGAATTTCTAAATAACCTTTTGCTGTTGCGCGATCTAAAAAGAAATTAATTAAAGCGCGTTGTAAGCGTGCACATTTACCTTTATAAACAGGAAAACCTGCACCGGCAATTTTCACGCCTAATTCAAAATCAATTAAATTATATTTTGTGGTAAGGTCCCAATGCGGAACAAAACCTGGGGCTAACTTTGGTTTTTCGCCATGTTCAAAAACAACGGCATTATCTTCAGGTGTTTTTCCTAAAGGCACAGTCAGGTTAGGCGTGTTTGGAACCAAAACTAAAAGTTGTTGGATCTCGTCTTCAACCGTTTTTAATTGTTCGTCAAGTTCTTTTTCTTTTTGTTTTAATTCGGCAGTGCGAAGCTTCACTTTTTCTGCTTCTTCTTTTTTACCGCCTTTCATCAGTTCGCCAATTTGTTTGGCAATTTGATTTGATTCTGCTTTTATAGCATCGCCTTCCTGTTGCAGTGACCTGCGTTGCGCATCTTTTATCAAAACAGAATTAATAATGGTTTCAGCATCTTTAAAATTCTTTATGGCAAGACGTTTTAAAACCTCTTCTTTATTTTCCCTGATATAATTTAATTGCAACATAGAGTTCTGTTTATTTTAATACAAATTTAATTTTTTAAATGATGTTGAGTGACAATGGTGAAAACAAAAAAAGCCCACCAATTTAATGGAGGGCTTTATTTTATATAAAGTATTTATTACCCCTCAATAGGAACAACCGATACGTACGAACGATCGTCTCTTTTCTTTTTGAAAACTACTTTTCCATCAATTAAAGCATATAAAGTATGGTCTTTTCCCATACCAACACCTTCAGATGGATTGTGTTTTGTACCACGTTGACGAACAATAATGTTACCTGCAATGCAAGCTTGACCTCCGAAAATTTTAACGCCTAAACGTTTACTATGCGAATCGCGACCATTATCTGATGAACCCGCGCCTTTTTTGTGTGCCATTTCTTATTAATTTTAAATTATTAGTTTTTAGTTTTTAATAGTGCTTGTTATTTAAAACTAAGCACTAAACATTAAAAACTGTTTAGTCTTCTTTTTTCTTAGTTACTTTTTTTGCAGGAGCTTTTTTAACTGCTGCTTTTTTAGCAGGAGCTTTTTTCTCAACAGCTTTTTCGCTTACAACTGCCTCAGCTTTTTTAACCGGACCTTGTGTGCGAATTTTGCGAACTGCAGTTAATTCTGATTCTAATTTGTCGCCTTTAGCTAAAACACCTTGAATAAGGATCTGAGTTAAAGATTGACGGTGATTGTTCCATTTTTGATAACCTTTACGGCGTTTCTTTTTGAAAATGATCACTTTGTCTCCTTTTAAGTGGGAGATCACTGTGGCTGCTACTTTAGCGCCCTCTACGGTTGGGTTTCCAACTGAAATTTTGCCGCCGTTATCTAATAAGAAAACTTTGTCAAATTCAATCTTAGCGCCCTCGTTAGCCTCTAGGCGGTGAACGTAAACTTTGTTTCCACGTTCCACTTTAAATTGTTGCCCGGCTATTTCTACAATTGCGTACATTTAATTTGGTTTAAATTGTTAATAATACCCTTAAAAAGGGGACGCAAATATACTCAATTGATATGAATCAACAAAATTTAATCCCTGTTTATTAAATAAACGCTCAAAATGATGACCACAATGCTAAAGATCTGGTAAAAATTAACCGTTTCGCCGTCAAAAAGTCCCCAGCCAATGGCTACTATAGGGATAAGATAGGTGCAGCTGCTGGCAAAAACGGTACCCGAGTTCTTAATAAGGATATTATAGGCAATTACCGATATGGCCGACCCAACAATGGCCAAAATGCTTATATAACCTAAAGATGACATTGCCATGGGCGAATTTGCCATATGCATAGTAAAATCTGAGAAGCCAAACAGGTAAATAAGGGAAATTGGTCCGGTGATACAAAAGGCCCAAACCGTTGCTGTTATTGAGTTTATATCGCTAAGGTATTTTTTAATGCCACAAACACTAATAGCATAAAAGAAAGTAGCCGCTACCACTAGTAAGCCATAAATGATGTTCTTGGAACTTCCACTACCCGCATCAAAGATCATAAGGCAGGCGGCACCAATAAAACCAACAATAATGCCCACAATTTGCATAGCCTTTGGCTTTACTTTCAGCCAAAACAAGCCAACCAACACAGTAAATAAAGGCGTTAATGCATTTAGCATACCCGTTAAACTGCTGCTGATCTCGGTCTCGGCTTTTGTAAATAAAAAAGCTGGGATAAGATTCCCAAAAACACCCATTAAAATTAAGCCGGGCCAGTATTTTTTAAGATCTATTTTATAGTATTTAATTAAAAGCGGTGCTAAAAATAAAAAGGCGATAGAAATTCGTAAAGCCGCTACCTCATCGCTGCTAAAGGCATCCAGGCCACGCTTCATTAAAATAAACGAACTTCCCCAAACAACCGATAAAATGATAAGCAGCACCCAGGCCAGCTTTTTATTTTGCATCCGCGAATTTAGGTGGAATTTTCGATATAAAATAAGCCACAGATTTCGCGGATAACACAGATTAATAAATTTTAATAGAACAAAAAAGATCCGAGTGAATCTGCGTAATCTGCGGCAAAAAAATACCGTATCTTTGTGTTATGATTGAAATAGGAAAAATAAACACGCTAAAAGTTTTAAGAGAAACCGAAGTGGGTTTGTATTTGGGAGATGAAGAAAAGAATGACGTTCTGTTACCTGCATCTTACGTTAAAGAAAAATATAAAGTTGGCCAAGAGCTGGAAGTATTTGTTTATCCCGATTCTGATGGAAAAGCAATTGCAACCACGTCAAAACCATACATACAAATAAATGAGTTTGCTTATTTACGCGTAGTTTCTGTAGGAGAAGTTGGCGCTTTTTTAGATTGGGGAATAGAGAAAGATCTTTTAGTGCCTTTTAGTGAGCAAAGACATAAATTAACTGAAGACAATTTTTACGTTGTGTTTGTTTACCTGGACGAAGTAACAAATAGAATTGTTGCTTCAACTAAAATTGACAAGTTTGTTGATAACGAAGATCTGGAGTTGAAAGAAACAGAAGAAGTTGATCTTATTGTTTATGAAGAATCGCCGCTTGGCTTTAGTTGTATTATTAACGGGCGCCACAAAGGCCTCATCTATCATAACGATATTTATAAAGACGTTGAGATTGGTGATGAAATGAAAGGCTTTGTAAAAACTATTCGTGAAGACAAATTGATCGATATCAGCTTTCAAAAAAGTGGTTTTAAGAATGTTTTGGATTCTACCGAAGTGGTGATGGAATATCTTGAAAAAAATAATGGCTTCGTCAACCTGCATGATAAAAGTACGCCGGAAGAGATCTCTATTCGTTTAAGTATGAGTAAGGCTACGTTTAAAAAAGCTATTGGCATTTTATATCGTCACCGTCGTATTTTAATTAAGCCCGAAGGAATTTATATGGCGAAAGAAGAAGATAAAGAAAACGAAATTTCTGATGTTAAAAGTTAGAGATAAGATTTTAGATCTGGAATATTAGAATTTATTATTTTTATAAAAAAATTATTGAAATGAAAATTGCAGTTGTTGGCGCCACTGGTTTGGTTGGCACAAAAATGTTGGAAGTTTTAGCAGAAAGAAACTTTCCTGTTAGTGAATTAATTCCGGTTGCATCTGAAAGATCGGTTGGAAAAGAAATTACATTTAAGGGGAAGAAATATAAGGTACATTCTATGCAACAAGCCATCGATGCAAAACCGCAAATAGCTTTATTTTCTGCCGGTGGCGATACTTCTAAAGAATGGGCTCCAAAATTTGCAGAAAAAGGAATTACGGTAATAGATAATTCTTCGGCATGGAGAATGGATGCAACAAAAAAATTAGTTGTGCCGGAAGTAAATGCAAATGTTTTAACAGCAGAAGATAAAATAATTGCGAATCCAAATTGTTCTACCATACAAATGGTAGTGGCTTTAAATCCGCTTCATAAAAAATATAAAATAAAACGTGTTGTAGTTTCTACATATCAAAGTGTTACGGGTACTGGTGTAAAAGCTGTATCGCAAATGATGAATGAGCGTAAGGATGGTAAGAGCGATGAGATGGCTTACAAATATAAAATTGACATGAACGCCATTCCGCAAATTGATGTCTTTATGGATAACGGTTACACCAAAGAAGAAATGAAAATGGTTAACGAGACCAGGAAGATAATGGGTGACGATTCTATTGCATTAACCGCTACAACTGTTCGTATACCTGTAATGGGTGGCCACAGCGAAAGTGTGAACATTGAATTTGAAACAGAATTTGATGTAAAAGATATTTTTGAGATAATGAAAAACACACCGGGCATTATTTTGCAGGATGATATAAAAAATCAGATCTATCCAATGCCAATGAACGCGCACAATAAAGATGAAGTATTTGTTGGAAGGATAAGAAGAGACGAATCGCAACCAAAAACGTTGAACATGTGGATCGTTTCTGATAATCTACGCAAAGGTGCTGCTACCAACGCTGTTCAGATAGCGGAACACTTGATCGCTTCAAAAATTATTGCAGAAGATAAAGTTCTGGCTTAACAATTTTGAATCTTAAATTTTAAATCTTAAATTTAAATTATGGTAACACGTCCGTTCAATTTCAAAAAGTGGATCGAAGAAAATCGTCACTTATTAAAACCACCTGTAAATAATAAAGTTGTTTATAAAGATGCAGAATTTATTGTAATGGTTGTGGGCGGGCCAAATTCAAGAAAAGATTATCACTACAATGAAAGCGAAGAATTCTTTTATCAATTAGAGGGTGATATTATTGTACAAATTCAAGAAGAAGGAAAAGCAGTTGAAGTACCTATAAAAGAAGGCGATATTTTTTTATTACCGGCAAAAGTTCCACACAACCCACGCCGTTTTGCCAACTCCATTGGTTTGGTAATGGAAAGAAAACGCCGTCCGGATGAAAAAGACGGGCTTTTATGGTTCTGCGAAAAATGTAATCACCCACTACATGAAGCCTATTTTATGTTAACAGATATTACTTCCCAATTCCAAATTGAATTTAAACGCTTTTATGAGAACAAAGACTTAAGAACCTGTAAAAAATGTGGAACCGTTATGGAGCCACCCCCTGTAATATCTTAATAATCAATATTTTAAGAGTTTTAGCAAGATTTATTGCTTGTTCACAACCTGTTGATATTCGTAAAAAGGTATTTGTTTGTTAAAAAAAACAGCTTTTTACGTCTTTTTTTTGTCTGTAACAATGAGTAAGTACCCCCTTTTACTTATTGAAATCTTCACATTTTCTTCATTTTTGAGCTAACTTCGTGTTATAAAATTAGATCATACATGAAAGCAAACGTTAAATTCCTTTTTCTTGGCATTTTTACTGTAATGTCATTTTTTTCTTTTTCACAAGATTGGAGTAAAATAAAACTTGATCCTGTTAAAGAAAAAAAGTTTGAGCCATATGTAGAATTTAGACACGCTTCAACCAAAGCGGAATACCAAACATGGAAAGCCAATAATAAATTCCAATACGTAAAAGAGATGTGGTATTTTTCTGAGTCGTTTTACGTAAAGCGTAATGTTTCAAATGAAGGAGAAACACTTAATGAGGAGATCATTGATATCAGTCGTTTTGAAAGTAACAGAAAAGCAAACGAAGAAGCTACAGTTGTAATGCCTGGCTTTAAAGATGTTATCGTTCTACTTCCTACAAATAAACTTATTTACAAACCGTAATTTATTTTTAAATGAAAAACATACTAAATAAAATAAGCCTTTTTATTATTGTTGGGATGATGCTCTCACAAGCGAAGCTTTCTGCACAGGCATTGGTTCCACCAACGCCATACTGCTTCCCGTTATACTCTCAGATCCCATGTAACCAACCTGGCCCATCAAACTCTCCTGGTAATTTCATTAATGACTTTATCAATAGTTTTAGTACCGCCGGTGCTATTTCAAATATCACAAATAATGGCTCTGGCTGTAACGCGCAAACTTTTCCTGCAGTTGGTATCAGAAATTATTTTTATTTTGGTTGCCAGCATTATCTAGTTACTCAACCGGGTCAAAATATTACCTGTACATTTCAATCAGGTCAAACATATGCACAAGGTTTTACAATTTTTGTTGACTGGAATCAAAATGGTGTTTATAATTTACCCGGAGAACGTGTTTGTTCTGTACCGGGCGTACCAGCAGCTGCAAGTTTTGCCAACGCGAGTTTTGTAGTTCCAATTGGCCAGGCAAATGGTGTTTATCGTATGCGTGTTAGGGCTGCATGGGCAATTACAGGAAGTGCAATTGACCCTTGTAATAATTATGGATATGGAGAAACTGAAGAATACAATTTATATATCGGTCAAACGCCTGCAGGTGTTATCACGGCAACAGCTTCAACAAGTACACCATCTTTATGTAGTGGACAAACAATTAATTTAGCAGCAATCGGTTCTGGTACTGCACCTTTAACTTATACGTGGACTGGTCCTGGAAGTTATTCAAGCACTGCGCAAAATCCAACTATAGCTAATGCTACTGCCACAATGAGCGGTGTATATAGTGTAACAGTTTCTCCGGGTTCTTGTCCTGCTACAAAAACTGTTCAGGTAACTGTAACAAATTATCCTACTTATACTGTAACACCTATAACAGCAACTGTTTGTCAGGGTGGTATAATAACACCTTCAGTAATTTTAGGAACATTACCCGGCACTCCATGCTCTACAGTTGGTGTGGGACCAGCCTGTGCAAGCCCTCTAATAGTAAATGTAGGTACGGGTACAACATTCAATGCTTCATGGCAACCGCCTTCTCCTTATGATAAATATTATTATGACACACATCAACAAATAATTTATCGTGCTTCTGAATTATTAGCGTCAGGTGTTTCTGCAGGCTATTTAACGAGTATGGCTTTTGATGTTGCTACTACAAATGGTGTTGTCAACTTAAGTAATTACACAATTAAAATTAAATGTACTGCCGCAACATCAGTAACAGCTTTTGATAATGCAGGCTTAACGCAGGTATTTAACTCAGCTAACTTTTCGCCGGTTGTGGGTTGGAATACTCATACTTTCTCTACACCCTATTATTGGGATGGTGTATCAAATATTTTAATTGATATTTGTAGAGGTACCGCTCCATGGACCTTTGTATGTGCATCTGTAAGATATACTGCAACAACATACAACTCATGTATATGGGGTGGTTCGTTTAATCTTGCAACCACCAGTTGTGGTGGTACTGCCACTCAAGGTTTTTCAATGAACAGGCCTAACACACGTTTTGGAAATTGCGTTTCGGTATTACCAACTAATTTTACGTATAGCTGGAGTCCTGGTCCTGGTATTGCAGCACCGACTGCAACAAGCACTCAAATTCAAACTCAACCAATTACAGGAACTATTGCAACAGTATTTTATAGTATAGTTGTAACGCCTACTGTATATAGTTGTCCTACAACTCAAATATTAACTGTAACTGTTGTAAATCCAATGTCGCCAACAATTACACCTGTACCGCCATTATGTACTTCTTTTGGAACTGTTGGGATTAGTGCAATACCCGGTGGTGGATCATGGTCAACAAATCCGGCTATTAGCCCTGTTGGTATAATTACTCCGTCGTTAGCTGCAATTGGAACGAGCACCGTGCTGTATACGGTTGGTATTGGATCTTGTATTGCTACCAATACAGCAGCAATAGATGTATCACAATTTAATACGGCAGCATTAACATCCAGTTTAGGAAATATGTGTAATACATTTGCTCCGGTCAATTTAATGACCATTGTGCAAAGTACGGTCACCGGGGTTTGGAGTGGAACAGGTGTTGCAGGAAATAATTTTAGTCCTAATTTACCTACCGGTCTTTATACTTTAACATATAATACTAACTCTGTACCAAATACAACATTATGTCCTGATTCGCGAACAATAACAGTTTCAGTATTAAATCCGCCGCAGCCTACTATTACACAGGTTGGACCATATTGTGATAATGCACCTAATTTCCAATTAGCAGTTTCACCTGCAACCGGAACATGGACGGCAACAATGTATAACAATATTGCCGGCACTTTTAGTCCTTCTCTTGCGCAAATCGGTGCAAATACCGTACAATATGTTATTGGAACAAGTACTTGTAACGTATCGGATACGAAAACAATTTCTATTGAAGCATATGTACCTGCTGTAATAACAGGTAGCGTGCCGGATCTTTGTGTTACTTCAGCACCGGTAAGTTTAGTGCCTATTACAACAAATAATTTAGGTGTTTGGAGTGGTTCGGGTATTAGCGGAACTACATTTAATCCTGCTAACTCAGGTGTTGGCACGATTGTGATCAGTTATAATACTGCTTCTTCGCCAAGTGGGTTATGCCCGGCGCAGGCAACAACAGCGGTTAATGTATACTCATTAGCAGCTCCGGCAATTACTCATGTTGGGCCTTTCTGTAATGGTGGTCCACCAATTCAATTACAAGTATCACCATTAGGTGGCATGTTCAGCGGAGCTAACAACGGAGCTACAACTCCAAACGGAGGTTTTAATCCCGGCTTTGCAATAATTGGAGATAACCTTATTAATTATAGTGTAACAGCTGGCCCTTGTGTAGCATACGCCCAAACAACCATTACTATTGAGCAATTTATTTCGGCTGATCTTTCACAATACGCCGGACCTTATTGCCGTAACGATGCGCCTATCAATTTAAATAGTATTGCTCAAAATCCGGGAGGTGCATGGTCAGGACCGGGAGTTGTTGGAAGTATATTTACACCTGCCAATGCTAATATTGGTAACAATAATGTTATTACATATTTAACCCATTCAATGCCAACAGCCAGTTTATGTCCAGATTCAAGCGCTATCCGTATTCAGGTTAATGAAGTGCCAAATGTTTCAATTGTAAGTAACACTGAAAAAGGTTGTTCACCAATTGAAGTAACATTTAATACACCAAGTACAAATACCGGAACAGGTCTTTGGAATTTAGGAGATGGATCTGACCCTGTGAGTGGTTTAAGTACTACACATATTTATTCTATACCTGGTTCTTACACTGTTACTTTTAACTATTATGATGAGATCGGTTGTACAACACAGGCTACGCTTCCAAATACTATAGATGTATATGAAGTGCCTCATGCAGGATTTAATTATAATCCTGATGAAATTACAATTGCTAATCCTGAGGTTACCTTCTCTAACTTAAGTACTGTGTTAGGAAACAATATTTACCAATGGCA
Organism: Bacteroidota bacterium; assembly: GCA_030681615.1. Classification (GTDB taxonomy): domain Bacteria; phylum Bacteroidota; class Bacteroidia; order B-17B0; family Aurantibacillaceae; genus Aurantibacillus. The sequence goes on along the minus strand of JAUXSA010000016.1, from coordinate 4,178 downwards.
AATAGCAAATCTTTACCAGTTAAACGATGTCAACCCTAAAGTTGTTTTCCCTGTTGCTGGTGATTATGAAGTTACTTTAACTGCCACTACAATTCACGGTTGTAAAGATGTTGTAACCAAAGTTATTCAAGTGAAAAACGATCATGGTATTTATATTCCAAGTTCATTTACACCAAACTTTGATGGTTTAAATGATATCTTCATCCCAATATTCTCACCATATGGATTAGATCTTAAGACATATGATATGGAAGTGTTTGACCGTTGGGGCCACTCAATGTTCCACACTAAAGATTTTACTTTAGGATGGGATGGCACAATTAATAACAAAGGAAGCGATCCTTTAAAACAAGATGTATTTGTTTACAAAGTAAAATACAAAGACATTGATGGTAAGATCCATAACAAAACCGGACATGTTACTTTAATGAAATAAATAAACCCTTTTTATTGAAAAGCCTTACCTTTGCGGTAAGGCTTTTTTTATGGAAAAAATTGATGCGTTTAAACAAAGATTAAATACCGGTTATACAACAACCGGAGCTGCTATATCACTTGGCGCTGCCCTTTTTGAAGGCCAACCACAAAAAGAGGTAGCCATACATATCCCATTAAAAACACTTAACAGGCATGGCCTTATTGCCGGAGCAACCGGAACCGGAAAAACAGTAACATTGCAGATCCTCGCCGAAAGCATGTGTCAGGCCGGGATTCCTGTTCTGTTAATGGATCTAAAAGGAGATTTAAGTGGTATTGCTAAAGCGGCAATACTTAATCCAAAAATTGAAGAGCGTCATAAATTAATTGGTATTGATTTTAAAGCCAATGCAAATACAACTGAATTTTTTACTTTATCAAAAGAGCAAGGAGTTAGATTACGGGCCACTGTTTCGGAATTTGGGCCAGTATTATTTTCGAAGATACTAGATCTTAACGATACACAAAGTGGCATTGTTGCCATACTTTTTAAGTATGCTGACGACAAAAAATTACCATTACTGGATCTTAAGGATTTTAAACAGCTTCTTCAATATGCAACCGGCGATGGAAAAGAAGAACTAAAAAAGAAATACGGAAATATTACCACCACAAGTACATCAACTATTCTAAGAAAAATAATTGAGTTAGAAAGTCAGGGAGCAGAGTTATTTTTCGGAGAAAAAAGTTTCGAGGTTTCTGATCTTGTAAGAACAGATAACAATGGTAAAGGAATTGCCTCTGTTATTCGTTTAACCGATATACAGGATAAACCAAAATTATTCTCAACATTTATGTTAAGTCTTTTAGCAGAAGTGTATGCATCTTTCCCCGAAGCCGGTGATCTTGAAAAACCAAAACTTTGTATTTTTATTGATGAAGCACACTTGATATTTAACGAAGCCTCAAAAGCATTATTAGATCAATTAGAGTCTATAATAAAATTGATACGCTCAAAAGGAGTCGGTATTTATTTTATTACACAAAACCCTTACGATGTGCCCGATACTGTGCTTTCGCAATTAGGTTTAAAAGTACAGCACGCTTTAAGGGCCTTTACTGAAAAGGATAGAAGAGCCATTAAAAAAACAGCCGAAAATTATCCTATCTCCGAATTCTATAAAACCGATGAATTGTTAACAAGCCTGGGAATTGGACAAGCTCTTGTGAGCGCATTGAACGAAAAAGGTATTCCTACTCCACTTGCAGCTGTTCATTTAAAAGCACCGGCAAGTAGAATCGGCATTTTATCACCCGAAGAAATTTCAGAGAACATTGCGGCAAGTAAAATTGCAGCCAAGTATAATGAGGTAATAGACAGGGAAAGCGCTTATGAGATATTGACAGGTAAAATAAGTGAGGCGGAAGAAGAGAAAAAAGAGAATGATGAAAAACCTAAAACAAAACAAAAAGCCGAAAAATCAATAATAGAAAAAGCTTCAGAAAACACCATGGTAAGACAAGTGGGCCGTACCGTGATGAAAGAGGTTGCCCGCGGCTTATTGGGAGTTTTAGGTCTTGGCGGGGGCAGTAAGAAGAAAAAAGGTTGGTTCTAACATGTATTAACAGTATGTTAAAAACCCTTGTTTTTTAAGTTTAATTATTTGGTAATTTTGTATCCTAAACTATTTATAAAATGAAATTTGGCGTTGTAGTATTTCCCGGTTCTAATTGTGATGAAGATATGGTATATGTTTTAAAAAATCTTTTAAAGCAGGAGACTATTAAACTCTGGCATAAAAATACTGATCTTGAGGGTTGTACTCATATAATTTTACCAGGTGGGTTCTCTTACGGAGACTATTTAAGAAGTGGCGCTATTGCACGCTTTTCACCTATTATGGATAGTGTTATAAAACATGCAAACAATGGCGGTTTCTTATTTGGTGTTTGTAATGGTTTCCAGATCTTATGCGAAAGCGGTTTATTGCCGGGTGCTTTGTTACATAATAATACACGTAAATTCATTTGCAAAAATGTACATATAAAAGCTGCTACAACTAATTCCTTAATTACTTCTCATGTTCCGATAAATAAAGCGTTAAAAATTCCTATTGCTCATGGCGAAGGAAAATATTTTGCCGACGCAGATACAATAAAAAAACTAACTGCAAACGACCAGGTTTTATTCAGGTACTGTGATGAGAATGGTAACGTAACTGATGAAGCTAATCCAAACGGTGCCGTTGAAAATATTGCAGGCGTTTGTAACGAAAAAAGGAATGTTTTTGGCATGATGCCACACCCTGAGCGTGCTGCCGATAAAGAATTAGGGAATGAAGATGGAAGATTCTTGTTTGAAAGTATTTTAAATTTAGTAGAAGCTTAGAGCCTTTTTCATATAATTTTAACTTGGTTTAAGCCCCATTAATGCAGAATAAATTTAAGTAACAACTACATTGTATTATGGGCATTTTAAGGTTTTTATTAGCACTTTCTGTTATAGCTTCACATGCCGGTTACATTGGCATTCCTTTTCCCAACGAAAAACCCTATGATATGTGGGCAATGAGTTTGGTTCAGGGAACACAATCTGTTTCCTTATTTTACATTATCTCAGGCTTTTATATGGCCATGGTGCTTAATACAAAATATAAAGAGAAAACTATAAAATTTTACCTAAACCGCTTTTTAAGACTTTGGCCAACATACATAATAGTTTTGATATTAGCCTGTATTTTTACACCAGTAGGCTCAAATATAGTGCGAGTTTTATCTGATTGTGGTATAATGATAAAATTATATGTATGGTGCTGTAATCTTTTTATTCTGGGTACAGATTCTTTTTGGCTTGTGAGTATTGATAACTGCCAGGTGCATTATTTACCAGCATATATAAATGCAAGTTCTAATGGGTCTTCTTTTTTAATAAATCCGCCATCTTTTAGCATTGGTATAGAAATATTATTTTATATAATGGCTCCTTTTATTTTAAGATCTTTAAAAAAAATCTGGATCTTTTTTTTTATAGGAGTCCTTTATTTTTTTTATTTCATATTGTCAGGGAATTTTAATATAATTTATCAATATCATTTATTTCCATCCAGTTTTATTTATTTTGCTTTAGGTGCTCTTGCATGGCATTATTCTAAGAACAGTAATTTTGTTTTAACGGAAAAAAAAACACTTATTGCTTTTATAGGTTGTATTGGCCTTATGTTTACTTACACCTTATTTCCGATGATAATTATTTTATGCTTTACCATAATGGTTCCTTACCTATTTGAATTAACCAAAAACAGTAAAACTGATCGTTTAATAGGCGAATTATCCTACTCTTTATATATCGTGCATTATCCCGTACTTACTTATTTAAAAAGCGTTAATGTTCCTCCTCTCTATTCAGGTGTAACTTGTTTATTAATAACGTTAGTTATCTCAATTATCATACACTTTATGGTGGAAAAGCCAATTGATAATTTAAGGCAAAGATCCTTTTCTTAAAGCCAATCATATGAAGGATAGCTTTTATTTCAATAATTCTAACTATTTTTACTAAATGCTAAAACTCATCAGGATAAATCATTGGATAAAAAATCTTTATGTTTTTGCACCGATTTTTTTTTCAGGTCAAATAGCTAATTCAGAAAAATTATTACAATCGGTATACGCCTTCTTTATCTTTAGCTTTGCCGCAAGCTCAATTTATATTTTAAACGATATATTAGATGTTGAGGATGATAAGGCTCATCCCGAAAAGA
>JAUXSA010000118.1 GCA_030681615.1 Bacteroidota bacterium | reverse complement strand
AAAAGACCTTGTTAAAAAAACTGCCAAGTTAAAGAATTTACCACCTTATGTAATTTTCCAGGAATCTTCTTTGGAAGAAATGGCCATTCAGTACCCGATAACAATGGATGAAATGACCAAAATAAGTGGTGTTGGTTCTGGTAAAGCAGCAAAATTTGGTAAACCTTTTATCGACCTTATTAAAAAATATGTTGAGGAGAATGAAATAGAGCGTCCTGTTGATATGGTAATTAAATCGGTTGTAAATAAATCCGGTTTAAAAGTTTATATCATCCAAAATATTGATAGAAAGATCAGTTTAAGGGATATGGCAAAAAGCAAGAATTTAACTTTGCCGGCTTTATTAACCGAAATTGAAACGATAGTAGAGTCGGGCACTAAAGTAAATATCAATTACTTTATTGAAGATCTTGTAGATGAAGAGAAGCAAGACGAAGTAATGGAATATTTTAAAGAAAGTAAATCAGATAGCGTAGCCGAAGCTCTAAAAGAATTGGGCGAGAATGATTATTCGGAAGAAGAGATCAGGGTAATGCGCATTAAATTTCTTTCAGATTTCGGAAACTAGAACTTCATTTTTTTAGCCACAGATTTCACAGATTCACACGAATTATATTTTGTGTCGAATTAAAAATCAAGCATTTTACTTTAAATAAATCTGCGAAAATCAGCGCAATCTGTGGCTTGTTTTTACAATTTATTTCCTTTTTTTTCGTTTCTTTGATAGGCAGGCATGTTTTCAGAAAAAATACATAGATATTTATTTTTATTCGGACTTTGTTCACTCGCCTTTGGTATAATGATGGGAACGGTGCCCACAAGTTTACCGCAATTTATTTTACTGGGTAACTGGATAATTGAAGGAGGTTTTAAACGTAAATGGGATCAGTTACGGGCCAACAAATTATTTTGGATCATTACTTCGTTATTCTTTTTACATCTTATTGGAATGGTCTATACACAAGATCTTGAGTCGGGTTTAATAACTATAAGGATCATATTGCCACTGATGTTTATACCGATGCTTTTGTTTAGTACTAAACCAATAAATGAAAAAGAGTTTCACTTATTGTTATATTGTTTTTTACTTGGTTCGTTGGTGAGTACGGCCTGGTGCCTGGTTTATAATTATGTGTTGCACACCAACGAAGTTGTGAGAAATGCGTCGAGGTTCATGAGCCATATTCGTTTGGGTTTATATTTAAACGTAGCTATTGCCTGTTGTTTTTATTTTATTTGGACCTGTACAAAAAACCTTCACAAACTTTTGTTTGGAGTTTTACTCTTGTATTTTGTGTTCGTGTTATATGCACTGGGCCTGGCTTCGGGCCTCGTAAATTTATCAATACTCTTCTTCTTTGCTTTAATTATTTTTCTCTTCAAACAAAAGAACCATATTAAAATTATTTCGATTATAATAATTGTTGTTGCCGCATTTTATGGATTTAATTTTTTAAATTCTATTTTTAATTCGCAGCTAACAACTCAAATAAGCGAAAACAATACTCCGCATAAATTTAGCCCAACCGGAAATATTTATTTAAATTATAATTCCTTCACGCAAAAGGAAAATGGAAATTATGTTTTTATAAATATTCAACCTACCGAATTGCAAAAAGAATGGAAGCTGCGTTTTCCGAACGATAGTTTTAGCTACAAGCCTCACCTGCATAATATCCAGCGCTACCAGGTGCTTGTAAGATATATGGCTAGTAAAGGTTTAAATAAAGATTCTGCAGGTCTTACACAATTAAGCAACGAAGATTTCATCAACATTCAAAAGAATATTACAAATTACAAGTATCCTAAATGGAGTTTTTTGCATAAGCGTATTTACGAATTTGTATGGGAGTACGATGAGTTTATGAACGAACGTAATGTTAACGGACATTCGTTAACAATGCGCTTATATTTTTGGAAAGCGGCAGCAGCTGTTATTAAAAAAAATGCAGTATTTGGCGTTGGTACCGGCGATGTACAAATTGAATTAAATAAAACTTATATAGAAACGCAGTCGCCATTAACTAAAGACTGGTATAAACGCCCACATAATCAATTTATAACTATAACGGTTGCTTTAGGAGTAGTAGGTTTAATGATCTTTCTATTTAGCTTTTTATATCCTGTAAATAAATTAAAAAAACAGTTGCATCCTTTATTCTGGCCTTACTTTTTAATTTTAATATTGTCATTTGTTTTGGAAGATACACTTGAGACCCAGGCGGGTTTAAGTTTTTATGCCTTCTTTTATACCTTGTTTATTTCTCAGGCTTATTTTAAAAAGCAACAAAATCCTGAGGATTGATCGGTTGGCCATCAAACCACAATTCAAAATGTAAATGGGGCCCTTTACTTTTTTCACCAGTATTACCAACTACTGAAATTGCTTCGCCCGCTTTTATTCTGTCTCCGGTTTTTTTTAATAAGCTGGAGTTGTGTTTATAGATGCTGGTTAAGTTATTACTGTGTTGCACTTGTATAATATTACCGTCCTCTGCCGAAAAGCCTGTAAATACAATTGTTCCATCCAATGTAGATTTTATGGTCTCATCAGGTTTTGTAACAATATCCAAACCGTAATGATTTTCTGATAAATTAAACGATTCACTAATCAATCCTTTTACAGGGGTAAAAAAAACAAGATCGCTAAGTCCTTTATATTTTGGTTTTGTTGCAATGGAGTTATTTTTATTTTCTTCAATATCCTTTCTAAATTCAAGATCGTTAGCACTTGCTTTTGTATTTACATTGGCAAATTTTCCGGTAGTGTCTTTTTTTGGTTTTTCGGTTTTGGTCTCAAATTTCTCGTTCAAAACATTTAAGATACTGTTCATATAAGCTGCCCGCGCCTGTAAAGTTTGTTCCATAGAGTCGGCTTTTTGGCTAAGATCCAGGATCTGCTTACGTTCTGCTACAGTACCATAACCCGGAATATACTCCCTTAAAGGGGTAAACGCTACAAGGCTTA
>JAUXSA010000095.1 GCA_030681615.1 Bacteroidota bacterium | reverse complement strand
TATAGCATAATTTCTGCTGATAATGTGGTATTCGTAAATAAAAAAATACCCAAACACGATCAAAACGGAGATGATCTTTTTGAAAGGCGCATGTTTCAAAAATAAAAACACAGTGCCCAACATAATTATTATGTTTAGCAGTTGCATGTAAATTACAGAAGAGCTAAAACGCGTAATAAAAAATAATAAGGTATCCCAAAGTAAAGGATGACCATCATACGCTGCGTTCTTGTATAATTCAAATAGAGTGGAGCTGTCACGGGCTAATAAAAAATGATGCGCCTCGTCTGACCAAATCTCGTGATTAAGAATTCCAATAAGACCGAGAAAAAAATGAAAAAGTGCTATAACCGCACAAAAAAGAAAAGTAGAATTTTGTTTTTGAGAAATTATCAAAACCCTAAAACTTTAAATAAGGCATTAGCCCGTGCAAACCACCCTCTCTGCCAAAACCACTTTCTTTATAACCGCCAAAAGGCGATGTTGGATCGAATTTATTATAAGTATTAGCCCAAATAACACCAGCGCGTAATTTTGTAGTAAGGTTAAAGATCTTAGAACCCTTATCGGTCCAAACGCCGGCGCTAAGACCATAAGGAATATTATTTGCTTTTTCAATTACCTCTTCAATGGTCCTGAAGGTTTGAATAGTTAATACCGGGCCAAATATTTCTTCCTGCACAACACGATTACTTTGTGCCGCGCCAATGAATAAAGTTGGCTTGCAATAAAAACCTTTTTTTGGAATGGCAGCCGATGTTTGATATAATTCTAAACCTTCTTTTACTCCAATTTTTAAATACTCATTTATTTTATCTAATTGCTCTTTACTGTTAATAGCGCCAATGTCTGTGTTCTTATCTAATGGATCGCCAACAATTAAAGTTTGCATACGTGCTTTTAATTTCTGGATTACTTCTTCGGCAACATTTTCCTGAACAAATAAACGCGAGCCAGCGCAACACACATGTCCCTGGTTAAAAAATATTCCGTTCACAATTCCTTCCACGGCCTGGTTAATTGGTGCATCATCAAACACAATATTTGCGGCTTTTCCACCTAATTCTAATGTTGCTTTTTTGTTTGTTCCTGCAATCGCTTTCTGAATAATTTTTCCAACATCTGTACTTCCTGTAAATGCAATTTTGTTAACTAGTGGATGTGCCACCATTGCAGCGCCAGTATCTCCAAAACCTGTAATAATATTAACCACACCCGGCGGAAGATCACATTCCTGGATGATCTCTGCTAATTTTAATGCGGTTAAAGATGTGCTCTCTGCAGGTTTTAAAACAACAGTATTGCCTGTTGCTAAAGCCGGAGCAATTTTCCACGCGGCCATTAATAATGGAAAATTCCACGGAATAATTTGAGCGGCAACACCAAGCGATTCAGGTTTGCGGTTTGGAAAAGCATACTCTAATTTATCGGCCCAACCTGCGTAATAAAAAAAGTGATTAGCTGCTGTTGGTATATCAAAATCCCTGCTTTCACGAATTGGTTTGCCACCATCCATACTTTCTATTACTGCTAATTCGCGTGCGCGTTCCTGAATTACTCTTGCAATTCTGAAAATATATTTTGCCCGCTCTTTTGCTGGCATTTTTTTCCAGACTTTATCGTAAGCATTTTTAGCTGCAATAACCGCAGTATCTACATCTTTAGCATTGGCTTGTGCCACACTTGCTAATTTTTCTCCACTGCCAGGGCTGTATGAATCAAAATATTTTTTGCTGTTTGGTTTTACAAATTTCCCATTTATAAAAAGATCGTATTGTGGTTTAAGTTTAATGTGGTCCTTTGCTTCCGGCGCCGGAGAATATTCCCATTTAAAATTTGAAACTGTTTCTTTTTCCATAAATTCTTAAATCCTAAATCTTGTATCTTAAATCAAAAATTAATCAATACTAATATAATCCTTACTATAATAAACACCTTTTTGTTCTTTACCCAGTTGCAAAACAATGTCATTTGCTAAACTACTCGCTCCAAACCTAAACCATTCGTTATTCATCCATTTTGGTCCTAGGGTTTCGTTAAGCATTACCAAATATTGTAAAGCACTTTTTGCGGTGGAAATGCCACCGGCAGGTTTCATGCCTATCATTACATTTGTTTTTAAATAATGATCTTTAATTGCTTCCAGCATTACTAAAGTAACCGGCATAGTTGCAGCGGGTTGAATTTTTCCGGTAGAGGTCTTTATAAAATCTGCGCCTGCTAAGATTGCAATATCGCTTGCTTTTCTAACATTATCCAATGTAGAAAGCTCGCCTGTTTCTAGAATAACTTTAAGTCTTGCTTTGCCACAGGCATTTTTAATAGCGGCAATTTCGTCAAACACAAAATTGTAATTGCCTTTTAAGAATTCACCTCGGCTAATAACCATATCTACTTCATCAGCGCCGCTATCTATAGCAAGTTTAGTATCATCTAATTTAATTGCTAAAGTAGAATTCCCGCTTGGAAATGCTGTTGCAACCGAAGCGATCTTTACTTTACTATCTTTTAAAACCTGTTTAGCTGTTTTAACATGGTTTGGATACACGCAAACTGCCGCCACGGTTGGTAAGCCCGGCAGATCATCTGAAACATGCATGGCCTTGTAACACATTTGTTTTACTTTGCCTTCGGTGTCCTTACCCTCAAGGGTAGTAAGGTCTATCATATTCAAGGCCAGTTTCAAGCCAATTAACTTTGTCTCTTTTTTTATACTGCGCGTATTAAAACGAGCAACCCGCTCTTCAATTCCAACCTGGTCAATAGTCGGTGTATTTTTAAAGTCTAACTTCATAATTGATGATTTAAATATACTCAATTTTAAAACCGTAGTTTAAAAATATTTAATGTTTTTTAATAAACAGTTTAGCTTACAAAAACGAATTAAATTAGTAATTTTAACTAAATTATGTTCGCCTTTTGTAAACCTGTCTCCTCCAAAAAAAGATTTTTGCCATTTAGAAGCCTGGATGAGGACTTTTCGTTTTCGCTGTACGAAAAAGCAAGTGCGTTACCTGTAAATGATTGGGACGCTATTAGCAAAAAGAACACAATTTTTTTAGAAATAGAGTATTTAAAAATAGTTGAGACCGGCGAGCATACTAAATTGATGTCACGTTATGTGATCGTTTACTATAAAGGACAACCATGTGGCATTATTTATTTCCAAATTGTAGATTTTAAAGCTGAGGTTTTTGGTGAATTGTTAGATCAACAAGTTGAGACCATTAAATCAAAACGTTTAAACTTATTCGAAAAGTATATTGATTCTAATAAGGATGAAGTATTGTTGCGTTTGTTTACTTGTGGAAATAATTTAGTAAGCGGCGAATACGGATTTTTATTTGATAAGAAGATCGATAAAGAACAAGCGCATACTATCTTACTTAAGATCATAGATCTGGTTTCTAAAGAAGAGAAATTGGCACGTACTATTTCGGCTATTTTGCTTAAAGATTTTCGCGCACCATTAAAACCAAAGGAGTTATTTGATGACGAGAATTATTCTGACTTTTTTGTAGAACCAAATTTAATTGTTGAGATCCCCGCCAACGTTGACTCTGTGAGCGCTTATGTAGGTTTGTTCTCAAAAAAATACCGCAATAGAGCAAAATCTATTTTTAAAAATTTAGAGGGCGTTGAAGTAAAATATTTAAATGTTGATGATATTAAATTGCACGAAAAACAATTATACAAATTGTACGAAGGCATTTTTGAGAAAGCTAAATTTAAATTAATAAAATTGCCCAAAAATTATTTTAGCAGTGTAAAAATTATTTTTGAAAAAGATTTTACTGTTAAAGCATTTTTTTACGACAATAAGATAATTGCCTTTGCCAGTAGCTTTTTAATGCCAGACGGATCATTAGAAGCACATTATATTGGTTTTAATTATGAATTAAATAATCAATTTAATTTATACCAGAACATATTGTACGCCATGATAGATGAAGCGATCAAAAACAAACGTAATAAAGTAAATTTAGGAAGAACGGCTGCAGAAATTAAAACAACCGTTGGAGCTAAAGCAGAGAATTTGATCTGTTACATCAAACCTCAGAATACAATTTCAAAATTAATTCAAAAACCTTTCATCTCATTCTTACAGCCATCAGAATGGATCCCGCGGAACCCATTTAAAGAAGAGGGTGTAGAGAAGCAATAATCATTTTCGACAAGCTCAATACCCGGATGCTGAGCCCGTTGAAGCATTACCCCAGATCAAATTTGATGCCTTGCGCTAAAGGTAAGGTGTTACCCCAGTTAATAGTATTTGTTTGCCTGCGCATATAAGCTTTCCAGGCATCCGATCCGCTTTCGCGACCGCCACCTGTTTCTTTTTCGCCTCCGAAAGCGCCACCAATTTCAGCACCACTGGTACCAATATTTACGTTAGCAATTCCGCAATCGCTTCCCGAAGCGCTTAAAAATAATTCAGCTTCACGCATATTTAAGGTCATAATAGCACTTGATAAACCTTGGGGCACACCATTTTGTATGGCAATTGCTTCATCTAAAGTTTTGTATTTCATTAAATATAAAATGGGTGCAAAAGTTTCGTGTTGCACAATGGCCATTTCGTTTTTGGCTTCTGCAATGGCCGGTTTTACATAACAACCGCTTTCATAGCCTTTACCTTCTAAAACACCACCGGGCACAATAATTTTTCCGCCTTCGGTAATTACATGTTCTAACGCATTCATGTAGCCTTTCACTGCATCTTTATCAATTAACGGACCAACATGATTTTTTTCATCCAAAGGATCGCCTATCTTTAATTGCGAATAAGCTTTTACTAAACTATCTTTTACTTTTTGATAAATATTTTCGTGAATAATTAATCTTCTTGTTGAAGTACAACGTTGACCCGCTGTTCCAACCGCTCCAAACACAGCGCCAACAAGGGTTGTGTCAAGGTCTGCATTTTCGGTAATAATAATAGCATTATTACCACCTAACTCTAAAATGCTTTTTCCAAAACGTTCCGCCACTTTTGCGCCAACAATTTTTCCCATACGTGTAGATCCTGTTGCCGAGATCAATGCTACGTGTGTATCCTCCGTTAAGTACTCACCAATTCTATAATCGCCATTTATCAGGCACGAAATTCCTTCAGGTAAATTATTTTCTTTTGCTACTTCATTCCAAATATGCTGGCAGGCAATAGAACATAAAGGTGTTTTTTCCGATGGTTTCCAGATACAAACATCACCGCAGATCCAAGCTAAAGTTGTGTTCCATGCCCAAACAGCAACAGGAAAATTAAAAGCGCTAATTATTCCAACTATTCCCAACGGATGCCATTGTTCCATCATACGGTGGTTAGGGCGTTCGCTATGTAATTGTAAACCGTATAACTGGCGTGACAGACCAACGGCAAAATCACAAATGTCTATCATCTCCTGTACTTCGCCCAACCCTTCCTGGAAAGATTTTCCCATTTCATAAGAAACCAATTTACCAAGTTCTGTTTTTTTGGCGCGTAATTTATCACCAAACTGACGCACGTATTCTCCACGTTTTGGTGCAGGAATATTTCTCCAGTATTTAAATGCGTCAGAAGCTGCTGAAACCGCTTTTTGATAATCTGCCTTGTTGGCTGTTTTTACTTTACCAATTAATTTTCCGTCAACCGGACTAAAAGATTCGAGGATATCGCCATTAGCGAACCAATTTTTACCAGTTGAACAACCGTCGTTTATCTCTTTTATGCCTAAGGCCTTTAATGTGTTTTGCATAGAATTATTTTAAAGCGCTAAATATAATTATTATTTGTCGAGCCTATGCAAATCTTAACCTGTATTAACACGATTTGTAAATAAATTGTGAACAGTTTTAATCTTCCCTCGGTGAAAGGCTTAACACCGGAGTGATTTTTTAATAATCTGTAAACAACACTAAAGTAATATAAGAAGATCAAATTTGTAAAACTCTTTTAATGAAGACATTCTACAAGACCATTGTTCTATCCGATATACATTTAGGGATAAAAGCAAGTAAGGCAAAAGAAGTGGTGAACTTTTTAAAACATCACAAATGCGAAACACTTATTTTAAACGGCGACATTGTTGATGGCTGGCAACTAAGAAGATCGGGTAAATGGACAAAACAACACAGCAATTTTTTTAAACACATAATTAGTCTTACGGGTAAAAAGAAATGTAAGATAATTTACCTGCGTGGCAACCATGACGATTTTTTAGAACAAATTATGCCTTTACGAGTTGGAAATTTTTCCATCCGTAAATATTATATCCATCATGGGGTGGAAAAAAAATATTTTGTTACTCATGGCGACCTGTTTGATAATATAACCACAAAACTAAAGTGGATAGCGAAATTAGGAGACGTTGGTTATACTTTTTTATTATGGTTAAACCGTCATTACAACACCTACAGAGAAAAAAGAGGCCTGCCGTATTATTCTCTATCGCAGGTTGTAAAAGCAAAGGTAAAATCGGCTGTTTCATTTATCTCTGATTTTGAAAATGAATTAGCAAACGTGGCTAGATCACGAAGGTGTCATGGAGTTATTTGTGGGCATATTCATCAACCCGCAATAAAAACTATTAATGGCATCGAATATTTGAACTCGGGCGATTGGGTTGAAAGTTTAACGGCGTTGGTAGAAGATAACGAGGGTAATTGGAAAATTATTTATTACCAGGATTGGTTATCACAACTTGTTCCAAAGGTTAAAAAAAGCAGATCAGAAGCTATTAAAGAAATTTTGCCACATGGCGTAACTATAAATAATGATGCACAACACTCCTAAAAAGTACATTTTAGCTGTTCAGGGCGAGGGCCGTGGACACATGACGCAAGCCATGACGATATACGATATGCTAATAGAACAAGGGCATACGGTTTGTGCCGTGCTGCTTGGCTCAAGTGGAAAAAGAGACATTCCTAAATTTTTCTTTGAAAAAGTTAAGGCGCCAATAATTCAATTGCAAAGTCCAAATTTTGTAACTGATAAACAGAACAAGAGCATTAATGTTGGTAAATCCGTAGTACATAATTTTACAAAAATTAAAACATTCCGAAGAAGTTTAAGAACGATAGATGCTTTAATGAAAGAGCATGAGCCAGATGTGGTCATCAATTTTTTTGATCTTTTAATTGGTTTGTATTATCGCTTTTATAAACCAAAAGCAAAAATGATCTGCGTGGCCCATCAATATATTTATTTCCATCCTGATTTTGAATTCCCTGAAGGCCGTTGGTTGGATAAAGCGGCTATAAAATATTTTACTAAACTCACCGCTACCGGTTCTTCCAAAAACCTGGCCTTATCATTTTATAAAATTCATACTAATAATGAAGATGTTGTTGTTGTGCCACCATTATTACGAAAAGAGATCTTTGAATTGGAAACCAAACACAACGACTTTTATTTGGTGTATTTGGTTAACAATGGTTATTTTGAAGAGATCTTAGAATGGCATAAAGCAAATCCTGGTACCGAGATCCATTGTTTTACCGATCAGCCTGATAAAATTCATACAGCTTACCAGTTTAACCGTGATAAATTATTTGTACACGCCATAAATGATACATTGTTTTTAGAAATGATGAGTAAAGCACGCGGCCTAGCCAGCAGTGCCGGTTTTGAAAGTGTTTGTGAAGCTATGTACCTGGGTAAACCGGTTTTAATGGTGCCAATTCACGGTCATTACGAACAATTTTGCAATTCGCGGGATGCATATAAGGCCGGAGCAGGAATTTTTTCTGATAAATTCGACTTAACAAAACTTGCCAATTTTTCTACTACATTTGACGGGTCAAATCCCTGGTTTAAAAATTGGATAGCAAATGCAAAACACAGAATTTATAACGAAATCATCAGCATCTGAAATGCCGCGCAAGTTATTATTCATTGTTAACCCAAACGCGGGCAAAAAAATTTCAGGGAGGTTGATCGATACCATTAAAAAAGAATTCCCTCAAAACATTTATTATCAGATCGTGATCTGGAAAGACCGGGATCATTTTAAGGAAGTGTTGGATATTTTACATTCGCAGGATTATACCGATGCAATTGCAGTAGGTGGCGATGGAACGGTGAATGCGGTAGCAAAAAGTATAGTCGGTACAAATATTACTTTGGGGATAGTTCCTGCTGGTTCTGGTAATGGATTAGCAAGGAGCCTGGGATTATCAATGGAAGTAGAAGAAGCGATAAGGCAAATTGCAAAGGGCAACAAAATACGAATTGATCATGGAACAGTAAATGGTATTCCATTCTTTTGTACAAGTGGCATAGGTTTTGACGCACATATAGGCAATTTATTTGCTACCTCTACTAAACGTGGTTTGCAGAGTTATGTAAAAATTACCTTAAGAGAAATATTTAAATACCGCGCAAAAGATTATACGTTAACCTATAATGGACAAACAATAAAACGAAAAGCATTTTTAATAACGGTGGCTAACGCCGGGCAGTATGGCAATGATTTTTACATTGCACCACAAGCCAGTATGCAGGATGGTTTATTTCACGTAGCCATTGTAAGTCCATTTAATGGTTTTGTTGCTCCGGCACTTTTAACCAAAGTTTTAAAACGCAAAGCTCATTTAAGTAGTTATATTGAAACTTTCTCTACAAATAAAATTACTATTACAAGAGAGAAAGAAGATTCGATACACTTTGATGGCGAGCCCGAAATGGAAAGTAAAGAAGTTGTTTTTGAAAACAAACCCAACTCACTTAATGTAATAATTGGCAATAAGTTTAAAGCTGTTTAATATAACTTAAGAATAATTCCAGCGCTTTTCTTTTCTCTTGATCTAAATTATAGTCAATGCGTTTTGTTAAGTATTCTATAGTTTGAATTTTTGAAAGATCTTTTACGTTGCTTTCCTCATCTATCGCTTCAATAATATTATCAATACCGAATTTTAAAACAGAATTAAATTCCTGTATAAATTCTGTTGGTAATTTTTCGGTGCTTACCCATGCTGCAAAAACAAAAGCTAAGCCTGTAAATTTTTTCCACTCCTCTGCAAGATCATATTCGTATTTATAGTTGCCGTTCAGATTAAAAGTTCTGTCGCCAATTACAACAGCGGCATTTGTATCTTTTATCTCATTTTCAAAACCAGGTTTAGCATCAAAATAATCAACCTTTTCTTTCCAAAAAAATTTAAACAACACTTTTGTTAATGTAATAGATGATTTTGACTGATAATCTAACATTACTGTCTTAATTTCATTCAAAGGCACCTGGCTGTATAATTTTACACTATCTACCTTTCCATTAGCGCCAATGCAAAAATCGGTCTCAATAAAATAAGTATCTAATTCTGCTAAAAGCGCTACAGGCACCAAAGCCAGGTCTACCTGTTTAAATTTTAGTTTTTGGGCACAAATACTGGGAATATCCTCATGCAGCACTATCTTTCCAATAAGCGCACTACGCTTCAGCGCCCATTTAAAGGGCAACGTATTGGTATAATTAACAATAGATATTTTGATCATAGAGCAGTATGCGACTGTGCAAAAATAAACAATATATATAAATTCAAATATTTATCTTTGAGGTCTGTTATGAGTGATAATAAATATAATCTTCGTGGTGTTTCGGCTTCTAAAGAAGATGTGCATGCCGCAATTGCCAAATTAGACAAGGGTTTGTTCCCAAAAGCATTTTGCAAGATAGTACCCGATAATTTAAGTGGCAGCAAAGACCATTGTTTGGTGATGCATGCTGATGGAGCTGGAACTAAATCAGCGCTGGCCTATATGTATTGGAAAGAGACCGGCGATCTTGGTGTGTGGAAGGGAATTGCGCAAGACGCTGTGATCATGAATTTGGATGATCTTATTTGCGTTGGAGCTACCGATAATATTTTATTATCGTCAACTATTGGCAGAAATAAAAATTTGATCCCCGGCGAAGTTATCTCGGCAATTATAAATGGTACTGAAGAAGTTTTAAAGAATTTACAGGAGAACGGCATCTCTATTTCATCTACCGGTGGCGAAACTGCGGATGTGGGTGACTTGGTTAGAACATTAATTGTTGACAGTACTGTTATTTGTAGAATGGAACGCAGCAAAGTTATTTCTAACGATGCTATAAAAGCCGGCAATGTTGTAATAGGTTTGTGTAGTTATGGCAAAGCTACCTATGAAACAGAATATAATGGAGGCATGGGAAGTAATGGCCTTACCAGCGCAAGGCATGATGTATTCAATAAAAATCTTGCAAAAAAATTCCCTGAGAGTTTTGATGCTGCTTTACCTGAAAGTGTTGTTTACACCGGCGGATTGAATCTTACTGATAAAATTGAAGTTAGTTATACCGATATTAATGGGAAGCAGATAAAAGAAAAAGTTGATGCAGGAAAATTAGTATTGTCTGCCACAAGAACTTATGCGCCCGTTATTAAAAAAGTTATTTCAGAACTTGGTAAGGATATTAACGGACTTGTGCATTGCAGTGGCGGCGCTCAAACCAAGGTATTGCATTTTTTAAATGAAGGTTTACACGTAATAAAAGATAATTTATTTGATGTGCCACCATTATTTAAAACGATACATGAACAAAGTCATACAGATTATAAGGAAATGTACAAGGTCTTTAATATGGGCCACCGCATGGAGATTTATGCTGATGCACAATTTGCAGAAAAGATCATTGCAATAAGTAAAAGCTTTAATGTTGATGCAAAAATTATTGGCAGGGTAGAGAAGGGGGAAAGTAAAAAAGTAACCCTTAATACTGAATTTGGCACTTTTGTTTATTAAAGCGCTACGCAATTTAAACGTTCGCCGTCGGTTACAATTAAATACTTTTTATTGTTGTTAAATAAATTGCTTATTAGAGGTTGCGCGGTTGCGTGAATTGATTTTAATTTTTGTTTTAGCTGGTCTAATAAAATTAATTCCTGTTTAGTATTGCTAAATAACAAAAACAACGAATGACTCTCGTCACTATAAAAATTAGTTTCACTCAGTTCACTTTCAATTGTTTTTTCAAACAACAGGTTGCCGTTTAAGTTATAAGCTAAAACGGTATTAGGTTTTGTTATGATCACATCCATTGCCTTGTTATCATCTACGTTGCTAAATTTAACGGTAGCAGGCTCAAGGTCGCTACTCAATTTTTCGATCACCTTTTTATCAGAGAAAGAAATTTTATTGATCAGGTTATTTTTATCATCAATATAAATCAAATAGGTTGAATTAATATTATTGGTTGCATCTACATAAAATGCCGAACAATTTTCTATGGTTTTATTCTTTAAGCCAATTCGCGCTTCACCTTTGCGGCTAAAAGTATAGATCTTCCCTTCTTTATCAGCGGTTATCAAATAATCGCTTAAGCCCACCTTTGCATATTGAACAGGTAGCATAACTTCGGCGTCAGTTTTAATAGCAGTAAACTTGTCCACCTTTACACCAAAAATGGAATAGTTATAGATCATATTATTTTTGCAAGCAATTAACAAGCGGTAATCTTTATCGTTATCATAGTCTAAAACAGAAAGTTCGGAACTTGCGGCAGCAGGAAGTTTAACAGGATACCCCTGAACATAGTTGCCGTTGCGGTCAATTAAATGCAAATAATTTTCAGAGCTAAAGAGTAGCTGGTATTTATTGTTCTTAAAAATATCTACGGTAAAGATCTTTGATGTTATTTTTTCATTCAATTTTTTCTGCCAAAGAATGGTTCCTTTTGCATTTATGAGGTAGAACATTTTTGTTTCGTCCTGTATGGCCAATTCGTTCTCTTTTGTAATGTGATTTACAAAACCACTGGCTTGCATGGTAGATGGTGCGTCCAGGTTAAGTGTCCATAGTACATTTTGCTCTTTATTTACCATTTCGGCTTCGTTCATTAGCTGCCAGCGAAACTTAAAATTATTTTTGTTATTGGTAAGGGAGAAAGAAAAGTGTTTAAAGTTCTCGAAAGGATTTTTTTGATCTTTCAATTCAAAATTAAAAAAACTGCTGATCTCACGTTTATATTTATTTGGCATGTTATAAACTAAATAATTAAAATCTTCGGAAAGGTTTTGATTTTTGTAAACTATAAAACTTTCGTTTTTGGTTACTGTGGTTTCATTTTTAAGATCGACAATTAACCTGATCAATTCTTCTTTGTTTTCCGAAAAAATTAAATGCGATTGATAAAGAGCTGCATAGTTTGTTACGGCTTTTAAAAATGAGTCAAATAGTTTTAAAGGTTGTTTTATACCTTTGCTTTTTAACTTATAAATAAAAATTGAGTCGTCGGAGATCAATGAATCGCTCATAAAACCTAAATGCTCTATAGCTTTTGTTGTATCTACAATTTTAAGAAGTGCGAATTTTTCTCCGGGGATCTTTGATTCAAAATTAACCAGGTAGTTTTGTGCGTTTTGGTAAAACTCCTTTTCGATGTTAAAAAGTGCAGTATCGGTTACTAATTTCCAAAATTTACTATTTGGATTACCACTTTTTTTATTTACAGTTGTATTTAAGTTCTCAAAGGAACTAAAACCATAAGCTTTAAAAGAAGAAGTGTTATTTGGCAGGAAATTTAAAAAATCCGGGCTTTGTGGTTCCTGATCGTAAAAAGCAGAAATAATTTCAGTAGTATCGGGCTTTAAATAACCGTTAAGCGTTAATTGTGAAGGTTCGATATTAAAGCTTCCGGATGAATACCCTGTTTTACATGCAAGTGTTAAGTTTAATTTTGTAGCAGCCTTACTTTTTGCATAAAGTTTGTGGTTGAGGTAAATTGAAAGAAGGCTGTTTTCTTCGAAAGTATTTTTAAAAGCCAGGAACGAGCTGTTTTTCTCAAGTTTTACAGTTGTATTATTTAAAGCAAGATCAATTGTTGTTGGATTATTGGAAATAATGGCAACTCCTGAGTTTAATGTGAAATAGAATTTGTCTTTTTTATTTAATGTAAAGGTGTAGGTGTTATTTTCTGCTTTCTGGGCAGTCAACATTTTGGCGAGTTCGCTTGTTATTAATTCCTGGTTGCCAAGACGCTTAATATTAAATGCAGCCACCCAATTTAAATTTTCATATAAGGCAAAATGGATGCTGCCTTTTTTTACCATTTCTTCTAATAAACTATTTGCAGTAAAAAGGGAGTCAAAAGAATGAAGCGTATTGCAAAATAAATTAACATCGCCAAACAGTTTTAATTTATCGGCAATTAAACTTTGAGAATTTATTTTTTTATTGAGTGCAAAAAAATCATTTGTGTTTAAATACACCAAACAATTATCCGGTAAAACTGAAAGTGCTTTTACTGTTGGTTTTTTGCTATTCTTTAAATTAAAGTAAGCCCAAACGGCAAACACTAATGCCGAAACAACAAATAAACCAAAAAGTATTTTTTTAAGAAGGGCCACGAGTTAACTAAAGTACAAGTTTTAGTATTTAAAAAGTTTACTAAAAGAAGGAGTTTTACATAAAACAATGTGTATTACTCCAGTTCTAATTCTAACTGGGCAGGTAATAACTGGAATGTTAAGCGGTGAATTGGGGTTACACCATGCTGTCTTATTGCTTCGCGGTGTTTTTTGGTTGGATAGCCCATATTACTTTCCCAGCTATATTCAGGATGAGTTAATGCCGCTACTTTCATAAAATCGTCGCGGTAGGTTTTTGCCAATATACTTGCTGCAGCAATGCTTAAGAATTTTGCATCACCTTTAATGATGCATTGATGAGGAATATTTTTGTAAATCTTGAATCTATTCCCGTCTATTAATAACAACTCTGGTACTACGGTCAATTGGTCAACAGCTCGGTGCATTCCTAAAAAAGAAGCATTTAAAATATTTATCTCATCAATCTCTTTATGATCTACAACACCCACAGCCCAGGCTAATGCTTTCTCTTCAATTTCGGGGCGCAGTTCGTACCGATCTTTATCACTTAATTTTTTGCTGTCGTTTAGCCATTTGTTTTTGTACTTTTTTGGTAGAATTACTGCAGCAGCGTAAACGGGGCCAGCCAAACAGCCTCTGCCGGCCTCATCGCAGCCAGCCTCTATTAAGTTTTTATTAAAATAAGACTTTAACAAAATAATTTAGTTTAACTTTTCCAAACACATTTTTATGGCGTCAAAATTAGGAAGGTCTGTTGCTTTTTCAAGTATTTCGGCATATTGCACCAAGCCGCTCTTATCTATCACAAAAGCCGATCGTTTACTTACACCTTTCATACCGAATATAAAATCGGCGTATAAACAGCCATAGGCCATTGAAACGGTCTTATTAAAATCGCTTAAAAGATCAAAATTTAACTTTTGTTCTTCTTTATATTTACCAAGAACAAATAACGAATCAATAGAAATACCTAATACTATAGCATTTAAGCCATTATACATAGCTATATTATCGCGTACACCGCATAGTTCTTTGGTGCAAGTGCCTGTAAATGCCAGTGGAAAAAACAACAAAAGCACATTTTTTCCTTTGTGATCGCTTAAAGCAACTTCTTTTTTTTCGGAATCGAACAATTTAAAATCGGGTGCGGGCTTATTAATTTCAAGACTCATACTAATAATTGTTAACTTGGTTAATTTTAAACAATAATACTTTAAATCCGTTTAAAAAGTAATTTATACTTTTACACAATATATTAAATCAATTAAAAATTATAAATATGTCAAGTTTAGTAGGAAAAAAAGCACCAACGTTTAAAGCGGGTGCGGTTGTTAAAGGTGGAGATATCGTGTCAGATTTCTCTTTAGACCAATATTTGGGAAAAAAACATGTAGTGTTCTTCTTTTACCCAAAAGATTTCACTTTTGTTTGCCCAACAGAATTACATGCTTTTCAGGAAAAATTAAAAGAGTTTGAAAGCCGTAACTGCGCTGTGGTTGGTTGTAGCACCGATACGGAAGAAAGCCACTGGGGCTGGTTGCAAATGGCTAAAAAAGATGGTGGTATTAAAGGCGTTACTTACCCTATAGTTGCCGATACCACAAAAACAATTTCATTAAATTATGGAACTTTATTTGGTGATTATGATGTAAATGAGGCGGGCGATCTTATTGCTACGGGACCAATGATCGCGTTCAGAGGTTTATACCTTATTGATAAGAATGGCGTTGTGCGTCACCAGTTAATTAACGATCTGCCTTTGGGACGTAATGTTGACGAAACTTTGCGTATGGTAGATGCTTTACAGTTCTTTGAAGAGAATGGAGAGGTTTGCCCGGCCAACTGGACAAAAGGCAGCGAAGGGTTAAAAGACACGCATGCTGGTGTGGCAGATTATTTGAGCAAACACTAATCATTAAAAACATACAGTTTAAAGCCAGACAGAAATGTTTGGCTTTTTTTATTTTATGTAGTACATTCAATACATGAAATACTTTTGTGTTTTAATATTTCACTTCTTTTTTCACATTTCTTTTTCGCAAAGCCTTGAGGTATTAGAACAATCTACTTATAAGCATGATTATTTTGTAACAGAAATGCAGTACATAGAAGATGTTAGCGATACATCTAAATTACAGTTTGTGGCTACTGTAAAAATCTCGGGAGAACACCATAACGCTCTGCTGGAACAATGGTATAACCTTATTAAAGCAAAAGCAAAAACACTGGGCGCTAATCTATATTTTATCGAAAATTTTCATGAAGATGAAAACACCTCGGCAATAATGGTAAAAATGTATTTTACAGGAGTTAATTACATGAAAGAAAATAAAAAGAAAAATGATAAAAATCGGATATTTGTTTTTAATCAAAGTCATTCAAAAAACGATACCGCTTATTTTTATCTCAATCAAAAAAGGATCGAGTTTGATTCCAAAAAATATTTTTCTATAGTCACTGAGCCTTATAAGCTTTATAACGTTACACTTACCGCAAAGCGTTCAAAACGACAAAATCATAGTTTTCCTAAAGATGCTGTTTCGGTTTTTTATATCTTGCCTTCCGGTAAAAAAAATGTAAATGATGTTACCAATACCCAAAGTGGAATAAACATTTCCATCGGTAAGAATAAGCCAATAGAGGTCAATTATGATCTTGGAAGATTTTTAATGGAGATCTATAAATAGACCTCCATTAAATTAGTGAATTCAATTTTTTTGTACAGTAGTAGATCGTTATTTAAGAAGAGTAACATGTCCAACATATTCATGTTCTTTATTCCACAGATCGGTAACAATTGCCCTATAGGTATAAACATCTACTTTATCTTTATCCTGTATGCCTTTTACACTACCATCCCAACCTTTATTAATGTCTTCTGTATAATATAATTTCTCACCCCAACGGTCGTAGATCCACATTTTATATCCTTTAATACCAATACCAGTGCCAGTAAATGTTTCGTTGGCGCCATCATCATTTGGTGTAAATGTGTTCGGTATATAGAATGTATATTCAGGTCCGATCTCAACATACTTGTTAATTGTATCTTTACAGCCATATTGGTTCCTTACAGCAAGAAAAACATTAAAATCACGCGGAATATCAGTATTGTAATAATGCACCGGATGTTGATTTACAGAATCTGTTATATTAACACCATCACTATAGTACCAATGGAAACTATTATAACCGATTGAAGTATTTTGGAAAGCAATATATGGCGTTAACAGATCACCGCTTTGACCCTTCCAATCAAAATTTGCGTGTGGCTTTGGATAAACCTTAACATATTTTTCTTTCTTCACAGAGTCAACGCAGCCGCTATCCGTTCTTACAATTAATTTTAAACTATAATTCTGGATCATTGTATTAGAAGAGTTTGTGAAGCAGGTGAACTGAGTGTTTGGCTGGTTACTAATGTTGGTAAGATTGTTTCCAAAATCCCATTCCCAATCTGAATTTTTTGCAGGCCCGGTTAAAACCGCAGTGCTATCAAAGATGGAAATACAAAGATCAGTACAACCAGCACGTTTAGGCGCATAAAAATTCGGTTTAGGGTTATAGTTAATATAGATATTTCCAGGAAATGTGTTTACACAACCTTTATCTGATATTGCAATTAAATTAATAGGCTGTAAGCCTCCATTGGTAAAAGTATAGTTTACCAGGGCACCGGTAGTTTCAATTGATGATAATGTATTATTCATATCCCACTGGTAAGTAACTATGGGAGCACTGGTAGACAGCTGATTACCTTTTACTTTTGTTTGTTTTCCGGCGCATACTTTACTATAAGAAAAATTAGCATAAGGTCTTTCCCAAACTTCAACGGTTTGTGTAGCCGTGTGCACGCAGCCAGCCATTGAGGTTACAGTTAAAGTTACAACATAATTGCCCGCAGCATTATAGCTGAAAGAAGTGGGTGATAAAGGATTGGTTAAATTTGTATTTCCATTACCGTAATCCCATGCATAATTGGTTATAGTTCCAACGGCAAGTGTAGAGTTCACACCATTCATTAAATTTGGTTGAAGATCAACACACCTGTTAGTGTGTGTGATGGCAGCAACAGGTGTTGGGTGAACCCAAACGTTTTTAGTGATCTTATGAGGACAGGTTAACAAACCGCCATTAGGGGAAGTGAAAACCGTATACGTTACAGGGTTATTTCCGGATGTTGGAAAAATATGAGTTGCAGGTATTGCATTAAGATCTGAAATATTATCGCCGTTAAAATCCCATGCGAATAAAAAGAATGGAAGCCCATTATTATTAGCAGCATTTGATAAATGTGTTGGTGAGCCTAAACAAACAGAATCTGCAGTAAAGTCTGCAGTTGGTATACTGTAAACCGTTACAGGTTTTGTTAAGGAATCTTTACAACCGTTGGAAGTTGTTACATATAATGTTGCCTGGTAAACAGTAGTAACTGTACTATTTGCTACATTGGTGTAAGTATAAATAGGATTTTGAAGCGTTGAAGTGCCAGCTGCGGGGTCACCGAACAACCAAAGCGAATTATTAATACTTCCCGTATTTGCATTAACGGTTGTAGAGGTAGAATTTGTAAAAGCTGTTGGCGTGTTAAAACATACAGCGGTTGGACCAAAATCAATAACAGCCCTTCCAAAAACAGATATTGTTTTCGTGAGCGTATCTTTACAACCGTTGTTAGAAGTGACGATCAGGTTTATAATGTGATTTCCTGATGAAGGAAATAAATTAGTAGGATTTTGGGTAGTAGCATCGATTGTTGTGTTGTTATCAAAGTCCCAATCCCAGTTTGTAATTTGTCCTACAGGTGTTGATGCATCTGTAAATGTAGTTATAACGCCAGAGCAAACAGAGTTGGCATTAAATGTAGCCGTTGGTGATGCATACACTTGCACTGTTCTTGTAGCCGTAGCTGTACAACTGTTATTACTTGTAAGGGCTAAAGTAATTGTTTTTATACCTGGTGTGCTATAAGATAAGCTTGGTGGAGAGCTTACATTACTTGTAAGCGGGGTTGCATTGGCACCAAAGCTCCAGGCAAAAGTATTAATTGTTGATGGGGGATTAATAGAAGATGTATTGTTCAATAAAATATTTGTATTTGCACAATTATTTATTGGATTAAAAGCAACTGTTGGTGTTGCGTGTACAGTAATATTCACAAGCAAAGAATCTCTACAGCCATTTCCTGTTAATCCTTTTAATTCTACGGGATAAACACCTTCTGTAGCAAATGTATTATTAGGTGCTATGGTTGTATTATCGGTAATATTATCATTATTAAAATCCCAGAACCAGTTAGTGATGGTACTTGGCGCTGCAACATTACTAGTATTTACAAATACACTGGCAAAGCCTCTGCAAACCGGGTTAGCAGTAAACGAAATGGTTGGTTTTGGAAAAATAGCAACTGTTTTTGTTAATGTAGCTGTGCAACCAGCAACAGATGTAAGTAAAAGATTTACATTATAATTACCTGCTGCAGGATATGTTATTACAGGTGCAGGAAGTGTAGACGTATTTGGGTTTGCCCCGGTCATGGTCCACTGATAGCCCATAGTTCCCGTTTGGATCATAGATCCATTAATAATTGAAACGGTTGGTGTATTTGCGCAGGTTGGCGTTAGTGTAAATGCAGGAACAGGAATGGGGTTGACGACGACTACTTGTGTGCTTGTGCCAGGACAGGAGGCGGTTCCGCTGGAGACTGTCAATGAAACGGTATATGTGCCCGGCGCAGGATAAACATAGGTTGGATTTTGTAAATTAGATGTGGCAGCGTTTCCAAAATTCCATTGCCAGGTTGTTGAATTTGGCGATGTGTTGTTAAAAGCAACAGCAGTGCCTAAGCAAACACCCCCGGGACCTGAATTATTGTTAAAGCTGGATACAATAGAAGGAACAACGTTGATGGTTGTATTATTAACACCACATGAATTTGTATAACTAATTACACCTACTGCCGGGCCTGTAGCTGTAAACGGTGGAATTGGACCTGTACCATTTGCAGGTAAACCAATGCCAGGGTTAGTGTTTGTCCAGTTGGTGCCCACGGGTACAGGGATAGCAGCTGTTTGCGCACCTGCGCAAACTGTAACAGGTGTGCCGCTGGTTATTGATCCGGGAATAGTAAAGTTAACAGTCAAAGGATACATACCACAACCATCAGATGTAAAGGAGTTATTACCACTTATAATTGTAAAAGCAATTGGCACATTTGGAGGTAAACCAACGTAGTCATAAACTACCCAATCATTATATGTATTCATTGATCCTGGGCAACCGGCAACCGAGGTAATAGGTGTAACACAACCTGGTAATTGGCTAAACGGAACGTTAATTAAACCAAAGGCA
This sequence comes from Bacteroidota bacterium, assembly GCA_030681615.1. Lineage (GTDB taxonomy): Bacteria > Bacteroidota > Bacteroidia > B-17B0 > Aurantibacillaceae > Aurantibacillus. The sequence continues at coordinate 27,299 of JAUXSA010000095.1, read as the reverse complement.
GGGGATTGTGTTTGAGTAGTAACATTGTTGTTCACATTCAAACTGATCGTCATGTTTGTTGTGTTTGGGTTGGCGGTACCATGCCAATGCTCAACAAATATCCTTAAGTTACCATTACAATCAACACAGTATGCAATTTGCACAGAGTGCGAGTTTAATTGATTGTGCAAACTCATTAAGAAGAGGAGGCACAAAAAAATAGATCGGTTGCGTGTAAAATATTTCATAAGCAATAATTTTTAGATTCGATTAACAAGCTAGCTTTTGTTCTTAGATACGTAAGTTAACAAAAATTAGCCTTAATATCTTCCATAAAAATAGCACAATCTTTTAAAAGAAGGTTGTTTTTTCACTAAGTCAAAGTAAGTTCTCACTCATTTGATCAAAGATTTAATTTTGAGTTCTGAAAGCATAAAACGTTATTAACAAACGCTTCACATTTTGTTAATAAAGCTTACAGCTCTTTGTTTATAAGGGTTTCAAGATCCGGCGACTGGGGAAAAAATTTCCCAGAATTATTCTAAATCAAATTAGATATCAGAAAAACCCTGATCAAAAAAATAAATTAATTTTCTTTGATGACCTTTTGACTCAACAGAATTTTATGTCCGGAAATTATATTAACTACGTATATTCCTGTAGGTAATTCGGAGATATTAATTTCTTTTTTTAAGGGTTCGGTGCGCACTTTTTTTCCTTGCGCATCAATAATTGTTACAATTACATTATCATAATTAGAATTCATTCCTTCTACATATAAAATGTTTTTGCTTGGATTAGGATAGGTAAAAATAGAAGCAGAATTATTTATTTCGTTTATTCCCGTACATAAATTTACCAATACATGAACCGAATCTTCTTTGTAACAATTATTAGAATCATAACCTTTCACAACATAATAACCTGTATGGATGGTGGCTGCATTGGGTATGGCAGGATTTTGTACATTTGAAGTATAACTGTTTGGGCCTTGCCAGAAATATTGCTGTGCGCTGCCAGCCGATAAATTTATGGCGCTTCCTGAGCAAATAGTTGCACTACCGGCTACCGTTACAGTTGCTTGAGGATTAACCGTTAAACTTACCAACGCCGAATTAGCGCAGCCATTAGGAATATTTACGATCAATGAATAATTGCCGGAGTTAGCAGTTGTAACATTAGGTATTGTTGGACTTTGTAAAGAAGAATTAAAGCCCAAAGGTCCAAACCACATGTAAGTAGCGCCAGGATAACTATTAACAGAAAAATTGAGTGGGTTTCCGGTACATGGGGCAGAGTTTGTTATGGTTAAACTTGGACTCGTACAGTTCTTAAATGTTGTAATAAAACAATCTAAGCCGGTTGCATTTCCTGATTGATAATAACAACCAAAACCTGTATTTAACGTTGGCAAAAAGAAAGATTGAGTATAACCTGTTGCAAAGATCTTGCTGCCATTACAAGCCATTGCAAGTATATAATCATTTGAACCATGACCATAATAACTTGCCCATTTGCAGGCAGAGGCAGTATCGAATTTTAATAAAATACCATCATTAAACCCAGCACTGGCATTTTGGTAATAACCGCTTATGCCGGGGTTTTGCGTAAATAAATTTGTTGAATTTGTATAACCGCCAACAAAAACATTTTTTCCATCACAGGCAATGCTGGTTAAAAAGTCACTAAAGTTACCGCCATAATAAGTAGATGATTGTAGGGTGCCTCCTAAACTAAATTTTGACACAAAACCATCACTAAAACCATTATTAGTTGTTTGATTAAAGCTCGATCCGCCGGGATTAAAAAGAGGCATGTTGGTTGAGCTGGTAGTGCCTGTTAGCCACAAAGCATCATTACTTAAAGTTAATCCATTGAGTCTATCATGCGCGTTTCCGCCAAAATAAGTAGACCAGTTTAAAGCACCATTTAAAGTAAATTTAGAAACAAAACAATCATAGGTTCCTGCAACAGTGCCCTGAAAATAAGTGCTTGCATTAAGTGTAACAAAATCGGTAGAATTGGTATAACCTCCAATAAACAAACTGGTACTGTTTGTTTGTATACTACTTATAAGATCATTTCCGCTCCCGGCTAAAAAAGTTGACCAGATAAGATTATTTGTTGCGCCAAATTTCAAAATAAAACCATCGTTACCTGCATTATAATTTTGAAAATAATTTCCTGAATTCAATACCGGGAAATTGGGCGAATCGCTTGTGCCTCCAACAAATAATTCGTTATTATTTACATGTATGGCACTAATATTATCGTTGGTAATACCACCAAAATAAGTGCTCCATAAAAGTGTACCCGCAACATTAAATTTAGAAATAAAACAATCTGCGGTTCCTGCATTTGTTCCCGAAAAATATGCGCCGCTTCCTGGGTCTAATAACGGAAAATCAATAGAACCTGTGTAACCAGCTACCCATAAGTTGGTACCATTACTATATATAGCTGTTGCTTCTTCGCTTGCTGTGCCGCCAAAATAAGTTGCCCAAATTAAATTACCAAGGTTATTAAATTTTAAAATAAAGCAATCGCCAAAACCGCCGGCGTTGCTGCCCTGAAAATAAGTGGGTAAACCGGGATCGTTGGTAGGAAAGTTGACAGAAAGGGTGTGTCCCGCAACCCAGGTATTGGTGCCATCATTATATATAGCGTTTCCGTCCTCATCATTGCCTCCACCATAAAAAGTAGACCAATCTAATATCGGATCAATTACTAATGTTTTACTATGATCAAAATCTGCAGTTTCTATTTTTACGTGATGCGTGTAAATTTTAGTTTCATTTATAGTTTTAAACTGTTGTGTTGAACTGTATTTTGCTTTTACACTCTTATTCTTTGAGCCTTGGTAACAATAAAGATCTCCTTCCGTAAAAATACCAACCGGATTTGAAAAAGAGATCTTTGTATCTTTAATATCAAGGTCGCCGGTAGTTGTATAATCCAAATCAATAAGGTTGGCATTAGCAAAAGGTTTTACTATGAATTCCTGTTTAATAAGGCCATTCTCCATATACAAGCGCCAGTCAATACCTTCATATACATTCGAAAAAAGAACTTCTTCAAATAAATTTGTTTCAATAACCGGACTATTTGCTTTTTGATAATTATAGTGAAAAGCAACTTGTTTTAACGGCGTTAAGTTTTTTGAAGAGATGCGTGCGTTCTTTAGATTCATAACACTACGATACCAATCAACACTTTCGGTTACAGGTTTTTTACCTGGTTCAGCACTCTTGCTTTTATTTTCTTTATAAAAATTATAAACAATACCATTCTCTGTTATCCAGATACATGCTCCCGGCAAGTTGGCGCGAAACAACACGTCGTTTAAAACAACACCATCGGCATTAACCACCTGCCCTTTGTTTTCTTCAAATAATGTTTTAGGTTTATCAAAAGCACCAAAGCTTTTTATGCCAACAAAAATAAATGCCGGCAGCAATAATTTTAATAATTTATTTTTCACAGTTGATTGTATTAACTCACCCAAGTTAAACAAATAAAATTAAATGAGAAAAAAAGTATTGTAATGTTTTAATTAAGCATCGTAATCAATAACCACTTTTTCGGTTAATGGATGCGATTGACAGGTTAAAATAAAACCTTCTTCTACTTCGGCATCGGTTAATGCAAAATTAGCGTCCATTTTTACTTTACCTTCTAAAACTTTTGCGCGGCAGGTACAGCAAACTGCTCCCTTACAGCTAAAAGGCGCGTCAACACCGGCTTCTATGGCGGCGTCCAATAGGCTAATGCTGCTGGTTTTTAATTCAAAATTAGTTTCAATGCCATATTGTAAAACAGTAATTTTTGATTTTACATCGGCTCCAAGCGCATTATTCTCAGCTTTATTTACGGCATCAATAACAGCGGTAAAATATTCGATATGAATTTTTTCTTTGGCAATTTTTAAACCTTCTAATGAGGTTTTCACATTTTCCATCATTGGGCCTGGGCCACAGATAAAATACTCGTCAGCATTTGTGCCGCCATAGTTTTCTATTAAAGCTTTTGCTTTCTCGGTTGTAATTAAACCAGTTTGTAATTCAGAAATTTGAGTAACCGGCATATCAAAAACAAAAACCACTTTTAGATTTGGATTAGCCCCAACCAAAGTTTCTAACTCTGACTTGAAAATGGCGCTTTCTTCATTTTTATTAGCGTAAATTAAAGTAACAGTGCTTTGTTTTTCAACATACAAAATACTTTTAATTATACTCATCATAGGCGTGATGCCACTTCCGCCGGCGAACAATAAATATTTCTTTTTATTTCCACCTGAAAGAACTGAATGGAAGGTGCCCATTGGTGTCATCACCTCTATACTGGTTCCAACTTTTAATTCGCCGTTAATATAAGTAGACATTTTACCGCCTTTTACCGCTTTTATGGCAACTCGCAATTCTTTTTCGTAAGGGCTGGAGCATAAACTATATGAACGACGGATCTCTTCACCTCCAATTGTCATTTTTAATGTAATATATTGCCCCTGCTTAAACTGGTATTCAGGTTGTTGCTGTGGCGGAACTTCAAAAGCAACGGAAACGGCATCCGAAGTTTCGCGCTTGATATCTTTAACTTTTAAGGTGTGAAAACGAGCCATAATGTGATAAAATAGTGTGCAAAAATAGGGCTTTAGGAGGGATAAAAAAATTTATTTAAGAATATGACAAAGCTCATGTTTAAATCGGCCAATTTTTTGGTTTAAAACCGCATAAATCCTATCTTTGTATGAACTATATACCTTATTAAAAATATGGGAGTTATAAATTTTGAAGAGCTTTTTGAGTCTAAGTTGGCCAAAAACGATATAATTGAGCCAAAAGATTGGATGCCGGATAATTATCGTAAACATTTGATCCGTCAAATTTCGCAACACGCACATAGCGAAATTGTTGGGATGTTGCCTGAAGGTAATTGGATAACCCGTGCCCCAAGCTTACGCGCTAAATTGGTGCTTTTAGCAAAAGTGCAGGACGAGGGTGGGCATGGATTATACTTGTATACCGCAGCCGAATCGCTTGGCACCAGCCGCGATGAGATGCTGGATGCCCTGCTTACAGGAAAGGCAAAATATTCTTCTATTTTCAATTATCCTACTTTAACCTGGGCTGATGTTGGGGCAGTGGGCTGGCTGGTTGATGGCGCAGCTATTATGAACCAGGTAATGTTGCAACGTACTTCTTACGGGCCTTATGCCCGTGCAATGGTGCGTATTTGTAAAGAAGAGAGTTTTCATCAACGTCAGGGATATGAAATAATGACCCATTTAGCTTTTGGTACACCTGCGCAAAAAGAAATGGCACAGGATGCTTTAAATCGTTGGTGGTATCCGACTTTAATGATGTTTGGCCCACCCGATGTTGAGAGTCCGAATAGCGAAAATGCTATTAAATGGCGTATTAAACGCGAAACAAATGATGAATTACGTCAACGTTTTGTAAACCAAACAATGCCGCAAATAACCTATTTAGGATTGACCGCGCCGGATAAAAATTTAAAATGGAACGAAGCAAAAAACGGATATGATTTTAGTGAGCCTGATTGGACAGAATTTAAAGCAGTGATAAAAGGAAACGGCCCTTGTAACAAGGAACGTTTAGCTTCACGCAATAAATCACACAGCGAAGGAGCATGGGTAAGAGAAGCTGCAACTGCTTACGCAAAAAAACAAAACGAAAAATACGAAGCAGCGTAATTAAATTAATTTAAAGAAACGGTTTAGGTACCAGAAAAATAATATGAGTAAAGATTCTCAAGGCCCATTATGGGAAGTATTTGTACAAAAAAAATCGGGACAACCGTTCGTACATTGCGGCAATTTACACGCTTACGATAAAGAAATGGCCTTGCAAAATGCACGCGATCTGTACACGCGTCGCGGAGAAGGAATGGCCCTTTGGGTTGTACCTAGCAGTGCTATTGTTTCAAGCAGTCCCGAAGATATGGGATCGTTCTTTGAGCCGGCAAACGATAAAATTTATCGTCACCCTACTTTTTACCAAATTCCGGATGGCGTTGGCCACATGTAAATTTAAGATCAATGACATCAAAAGAAGCTTTATTTAATTATTCATTACGACTTGGCGATACAAGTGTAATTCTTGCACAACGTTTAAGTGAGTGGACAGGTCACGGCCCTTTTTTAGAAGAAGACCTTGCCTTAACCAATATTGCTTTAGACATTTTTGGCCGCGCAAAAGCGTTGTTAGAATATGCCGCAAAAACAGAAGGCAAAGGAAGAACAGAAGACGAACTCGCCTTTTTTAGGAACGACAGGGAATATTTTAACGCGTTAATTACCGAACAACCAAATGGCGATTATGCAAAAACAATTATCAGACAAGCATTAATTGATTGTTTTGATCTTGCATTTTATACTGAATTAGCAAAAAGCAAAGACGAGACGTTAGCTGGTATTGCAGCTAAATCAATAAAAGAAATCACCTACCATAAACGTCATAGTTTTGCGTGGGTAAACCGTTTTGGAAATGGCACAGAAGAAAGTTTTAACCGTTTGCAAAATGGTTTAAATGAGATCTGGCCCTTTGTTGGCGAATTATTTGAAATGAATGAAGTAGATGCGATCTTAATTAAAGAGGGAATTGCGGTTGATCTTTCTGCTTTAAAACCTAACTGGGAAAAAGAAATTAATCAATTATTTGCAAAAGCAAACCTGGTAGCCCCTGAAGGAACATATGTGCAACATGGCAGTCGCAACGGATTACATACAGAATATTTAAGTTATATTTTAGCAGAAATGCAATCGATACCACGCATGCACCCAACTGCAAAATGGTAAAATAATTTTCGAGATGAAAGATGTGTGGAAAAAGCTTTCGCCTTATTTTGTTGATGTTTGGCAATACATTGTGATTATTGTGATCATGATCATTGCAGCAATTTGGATACTCTAATTAATCACAGAGGCCGGAGAACACAGAGTTTTTCCTTTTCGAAATTAGTAGCAACATAACATTAACATAAATACTAAGAATTATTCTTCTCAGTTTCTCAGTGGTAAAAAATATGCAAACAAAAGAAAATATATTTTCCCTGCTTTCAGAAATTCCCGATCCGGAAATACCGGTAATTTCTATTGTTGAATTAGGAGTAATTAGAGATGTGAAAATTTTCGGTGATAAAACTATTGAAGTTGTTATTACACCAACATACAGTGGTTGCCCCGCCATGAAACAAATGGAAGATGATGTGCGAAAAAAATTATTGGAAAATGGTTTTGACGCAGTAAAGATCAATATGGTTTATCATCCTGCATGGACAACTGATTGGTTAAGCGAAGAAGCAAAATTAAAATTGCAAAAATACGGTATCGCTCCACCCGAAGAATCTACCAGCGATAAATCTTTTTTAACCGGTAAAACAAAACAGGTTACTTGTCCAAGATGCAAAAGTAAGAACACTGTTATGGTTTCTCAATTTGGAAGCACGGCTTGCAAAGCACTTTATAAGTGCAATGATTGTTTAGAGGCTTTTGATTATTTTAAGTGTATTTAACTACCAGCATCCGAGCAATGGTGGGCTGTAAACCAACCCATATTTCATTTTAGTTTTCTCTAAACAATTTTTCATTTAAACTGTTATGATAGCAACAGATTAAAAAACAATTATGGAAAAACGTGTACTAGGAATTATTCTAACCCTTTTAGGTGTTGTTGGGCTCATTTATGCTGGCGTCTCTTTTATGACTGGAGGCGCTGATACAAGAAATATAAAAGCTATTATTTTTTCGGGAATTTTAGGAGCGGTCTTCTTTTTTTCCGGAATTAGTTTAATAAGAAATACAAAAGACAAGGCTTCTTAGTAAAGTGAGATTAAGCGTTTATTAGCATTATTTCAAATTATAGTTCCTGTTCTCGCCAACCCGCCAGCCCGTTAATTTCTCTACCCAAAATAAGATTTGGTATTTAAAATTTGTTTTTACTTTTGCTTTATCGTAAACAAATTTCCAGGTTGCTTTTTTAATTCGTTCTTCAAAAATTTTTGGATGTGTGCCTTTGTATTCTCCTAAAAGATCAATATTACTATAATCAAATTCTTCTACTTTTGGAATGTTGCTTTTCATCCACTCATCATCGTGCCACATTTTATGAAAACTGGCTTGTTTAGCCTGCTGGGCTTGTGGCGGCTTTACCCAACCGTAATGATAAATAAAGGCTCCGGTTTTTTTAACGCGTAATTTTTTATCACTATCTGTTCTAAACCCCTGCGCATCTTTATATGAACGAATGTGTTTGTTGTTTTTTATAATTCGAATTTCATGTTTATACCATCTTCTGCCAATGCCAATATAATTGTACTGACCATAAAAATGTTTGTACTCAAATAACAATCCATCAACAGCAATATCATCTTCATAAAGCTCCATCGCATTTTTTATTTTTGGTAGATCTTCTTCATGCACACACTCATCACTCTGTATATAAAAGCACCAATCAAATTCTTTCGGAATGTTGTCAAAAACTTTGTTTGTTTCAATAGATAAAATTTTACCGCCTTCGCGTAAACTATCATCCCAAACCGTATCAATAATTATTATTTTATCAGAAGCAATACTCTCAATTAATTTCCTTGTCTCATCATCGCTGTTGCCAACCCCAACAAAAAATTTATCGCATATTGGTAAAATAGAAGTAATGGCCTCCACAGCCGGGTAATCAAATTTTAAAGCGTTTCTAATTATGGTAAATCCTGCAACTTTCATAGGTTTAAGCTATTGTTTTTAATTGTCATATGGAATGGCAGTGTAGTTATTATGTGTTTGCGTGGTAAACATGGCCATTTCATTAAACTAAATTAAAACGGGTATCCAATACCAAAGTTAGCAACAATTTGTTTCCAGGGTTCTTTATTAAATGTCCACCTGTCTCCAACCGGATATTTAGGGTCTTTTAATGGTGCAGCAAGATCTAAACGCAACACAAAAAAACTAAGGTCCCATCTGATACCCATACCTCCGCCTATAGCGATCTGGTCTGCAAAATCCGACACAACAAATTCGCCATTAGGTTTTGTTTCATCTTTATTCAAACGCCAAACATTTCCCGCATCTACAAATAGTGCTCCGTTAAAAGATTTAATAATGTGAAAACGATACTCCACATTTCCTTCCAGTAAAATGTCACCTATTTTATCATAACGGGTTTGGCTTGTTCGTGGATCATATCCGCCAGGCCCTAATGTTCTTGCGCGCCAGGCCCTTACACTGTTAGGGCCGCCGCTAAAATAACTTTGTTCGTATGGTAAAACACCCAGATTTTGTAAGGGTTTTCCTATACCGCCCGCCACACGATAAACAAGCCTGCTCTTTGTTCGAACAGGAAAATAGATCCTGTAATCAATATCTGTTTTTACAAATTGTGCAAAAGGAATTCCAAATAAAAGATAGCGCCCGGCTGTATCTGCTTTTGCACCTGTGGATTTAAAATACTGGCGTAAAATATTTCCTGATGATGAAATGGTTGCCCTGATGTAATGAACGGTTTTACGACTTGTATTAGAATTTTCTTTTGAGGTATACGTGATGCTGTATTTACTTAAAGTGGTAATGTGATCATTAAATGAATTTAATAAAAAAGCATCATTTAATGTTTGAAGATAATTTATATACGATCGTGATAAGTTGGCACGAACAAGGTAAGCTTCAAAAGGAACAAAATTATGCCTGAGCCTGTTCTTATAACTTAAAAAACTAAAACCATAATCAATATTGGTGATCGTTCTGTTAAAATCCGGGCTTGATTGATAGTTAACCGATGTTTTTACATAAGTACGCGGTAACATATCTTTTTTAAATGGTAATAATGAGAATGGGAAGAAAGCACGTGGAACTGAGAATGTGGCTTCAGGACCAAACTGAACTGTATTAAAAGTACGCTGTAAACGGTTAAGATCCACAGCATCTTCAACTGAGTTTACATAATTAGAACTATCTCTCGTTAACTGCCTTTGAGCTAAAATAGCTGCTTGTAATTTAAGCTCTACTAATTCGCCGCCTCTGAAAAAATTCTTGTTCTGGTAAACAACACTTCCATCAATACCTAAATTACCACTCGTGTTGGTTCCTTCTGTTTGAGCTGTTAATGATTGTTTCAATAATGGGTTACAAATGATGTAACAATCCAAACGGCTAGAATGATCTTCATTCTTTAAAAATTTGATCGTTACATTTTTAAAGATCCCAAGTCCTAATAGTTGTTTATAGGTTTGTTCTGAAGTATCTTTTCTAAACCATTGGCCCCTGTAAATATCTGTATTGTTTATGATGATCGGCTGCCTGTATGCCAGGTGCGAATTCAATAAAAAAACAGTACCCTCTCTTTTTGTTTTAATGGTGTCTTTAAAATTTACTTCTTTTATATCGGTATACACCGGTTCGGTAATAATATAAACATTCTCAATTTTCATACGTGGATGATTAACGTATATTAAAGAATCGTTAGAAGAGCTATAAGATTTTGCGTATTTTTTTAAATTAATAAGTACCGATACAGAATGATTGTTGAAATTGGAATCGATATCAAAATTTACGTAAGCGTGTTCAAAATAAAAATAACCGTTATTTGATGCAAAATCTGTAATACGTTGCCTTTCGGCCTGCAATTTATCGGTATCATATTGCATGCCCACTTTAAGCAATGTATTTATTGTATCGTTTAACACCAATGCGCCAAGTTTTTCATCCTCCATTAAATACGAGATCTTATTGATAGTGTATGGATCTCTTGGATAAAGAATATATTTAGTGGTAGCACGTTTTGAATCTTTGTTAAACTCAATGGTATCGGTAACTCGGTTATTAAAATAGCCTTTACTGAATAAAAATTTAACCATCTGCATTCGTGTTTGCTCGGTTAATGTTGAATCAAATACTACTGCACGCTCACCAATATCGCGGACGCTTTCTACAACCAACTGACTTGTTTTATCTTTTAATTTAGGGGTTTTAGGCTTTTTTCCTTTCTTAACTCTTTCCTCATTCTTTTTTTCGGAAAGTAAAACCCTGTCTGAATTTATCTTGTCATATTTTAAATTCCGGGCAACTTTTTTCTGTTTGATCTTTTCTTCATCAAACAAATTATACCACCACACAAAAAAATGTATGCTTCTAAATAATTTACGATTAGGCTTTTGCCTGAAAAAGGCTTCAAAATTTTCTTTTGGTTGATTGGTTTCTTTAGTATTAATTACTTCTACCTTGTCAAGCAAATACTCGTTGGGCAATAATTTTTTTGTAGGATTACACGAAATAAAAATTTGAGCACACAAAAAAATTAAAAAAGCGGGTATTGTTTTTTTTAGATCGGGTCTGTTAAGTATTTTTGTAAATAATTTCAAATCTTTAAACAAGCGCTTAATAAAATACGCTAATTTAGGGTAAATTATGCTTAGTAAAAATCAAATAAAAGAAATACAATCATTACACCTGAAAAAACAGAGGGATAATCAAAAATTATTTATTGTTGAAGGCGTTAAATCAGTTTCGGAGGTTTTACTGCAGAAAAGCGAGCTTGTTTCAAAAGTGTATGCTACCAAAGAATTTCTTTCAAATTATAATAAGAAATTGCAACAATATAAGATAGATAATTTGGAAATAACCGAAGGAGAGTTGCAAAAAATCTCTCTACAAAATAACCCTAATCAGGTATTTGCGCTTTGCAATTATTTTAGTGATACATCCTCGGCTTTTGATTTTAACAAGGATTTTACAATATACATGGATGACATTCGCGATCCTGGAAATTTTGGGACAATAGTGCGTTTGGCCGATTGGTTTGGGATAAAAAATGTTTTTTGCTCTCCGGCCAGCTGCGATTTTTATAATCCAAAAGTGATACAGGCCACTATGGGCGCCTTTTTGCGGGTAAATGTTGTTTACAGCGAATTAGATACGCTTTTAAAACAACACAGTATTGATAATGTATATGGAGCCGTTTTAAACGGCGCTAACATTTACAATAATAAATTAAGTAACGGATTAATAATTATTGGTAACGAGGCTAACGGGATAAGCGATGCAAATTTAAAGCTCATAAATAAACCTATTACCATTCCATCGCACCAAAATAATGGCACCGAATCTTTGAACGCGGCAATGGCAACTTCAATTATTGTTTCGGAATTTTACAGGCAATTAAAAACCAGTGCCTGATCATTTTCTAAGTACAAAGCCCTTATATCTTACTTTTGAAGGCGATTTAGGATCGTTACTTTTTAATAATACAACTCTATCCTGCCTGTCGTAAACAGTTTTGGTATCAAAACTCACAACAACTTTACCTGTTTGGTTAGGCGCAATGGGTTGTTTTGGAAAATCTACAGTTGTGCAGGAACAACTTACTTCGGCTTCTGTTATAATTAAAGGCTCGTTACCGGTATTTGTAAACTCATAATCGAGTTTTACCACTTCTCCTTTTTTTACCATACCAAAATTTTGCTTAGCATCTTTTAGTTCGAGTTTTGCTTGCGAAAAGCTGTAAGATACAGCAAGGCTCATTAAAAAGAGCAGGGCCTTCCTTAAACAAAAAATCCCCTCGGTTTTACCAAGAGGATCTTTTGAGAATGTATGAGTGTTAATTTTCACCTGTTGCAGGTTTAGCTTTAATTTCACCCTTAATGCGTATTTTTTTTGTTGCAAACTTAGCGTTTGAAGCTACGGTAACGTTCTTTTCAAAACGACCTTCACGTTTGGTGTCATACTTTACCTTAATTACACCGCTTTTGCCGGGTAAAATGGGCTCTGTAGGCCAACCTGGTTTACCATCAATAGTGGTAGCAGTACAGCCACACTCACCAGTAACCGAAGTAATAGTTAAAGGGGTTTTTCCTGAATTAGTAAATTTAAATTCACGAATTCCATTAGCATCGTAATCAATAACACCATAATCTAATAACTCGTTCTCGAACTTAATGTCCGGAGCATTAGGATCAGGGTTTGGAATAGTAGATTCCTGAGCGCTTAAACCAAAGGTTAAGCCAAATACCATTACTAATAAAGAAAGTAGCTTTTTCATGTTATAATTAGTTTTAAATATTAACCTTTCTTTTCAACCGGAGCACCTGTAGGTGTTTGGTTTTCAGGAAAAGCAACATCAACCGGTTTTGCGTCAATATTACCTTTAATCGTTAAAGTTTGAGTACCGCTTTTTGCGTTTGAGTTAACAGTTACAGTTTTGTAAATGCCACCAACACGTTGGGTATCATATTTTACTTTAATTACACCGCTTTTACCTGGTAAAATTGGTTCTTTAGGACATTGTGGTACAGTGCAACCGCAGCTTCCCATACAATTAGTAATTACCAAAGGCTCTTTACCGTTGTTCGTGAACTTGAACTCGCACTCACCGTTATCACCTTGTTTAAGGTTACCATAATCGTGTGTGGTTTTATCCATCTTAATATCAGCTAAACTAGTAGGTTGAGTTTCTGTAGTTGCTGCACCATGGCCGTGACCATCATTTGCACTGTGCACTTCTTGTGCAATAGTTAATGCAGATAAGCCTGCTACTAATCCTAATGTTAAAATTAATTTTTTCATAATAAAGTTTTTTTGTTGTTGTAAATTTATACCATAAATCGTGCCATAAAGATATAACATCAACCCAATTGTTTGTGTATTTTTGCGAAATTTAACATAATAATTTTTGATACTTTAACATGGAGATAGCGAAAACATATAACCCTCAGGAAGCTGAAAGCAAGTGGTATCCGTACTGGACAGAGAAAAATTTTTTTAAATCAACTCCCGATCATCGCAAAGCATACACCATCGTTATCCCGCCACCAAATGTTACGGGCGTGCTGCACATGGGGCATATGCTTAATAATACCATTCAGGATGTATTGATCCGCCGTGCCCGAATGCTTGGATTCAACGCCTGTTGGGTGCCCGGCACCGACCATGCAAGTATTGCCACTGAAGCTAAAGTTGTAAAATTATTAGCAGACCAAGGCATAAAAAAAACAGATCTTTCACGCGAAGACTTTTTAAAACATGCCTGGGGTTGGAAAGAGAAGTATGGTGGCATTATTTTAGAACAGCTAAAACATTTAGGCGCCAGCTGCGATTGGAGCCGCACGCGCTTTACTATGGAGCCCGAGTTAAGCGATGCGGTTATTGATGTTTTTATTGACCTTTATAATAAAAAGAAAATCTATCGCGGCGTGCGCATGGTTAATTGGGACCCACAGGGACTTACTGCCGTAAGCGATGAAGAGGTAATACATAAAGAGGCCAATAGCAAATTGGTATATGTAAAATATAAAATTGAGAACTCAAATGAGTTTATTACTGTTGCAACTACACGCCCTGAAACTATAATGGGAGATACTGCAGTATGCGTTAATCCTCATGACGAACGTTACACAAAATTAAAAGGTAAGAATATAATCGTACCTGTTGTTAATCGTGTTGTGCCAATTATTTTTGATGAATATGTTGATGCAAGTTTTGGTACCGGTGCCCTTAAAGTTACGCCTGCACACGATATTAACGACTTTAATCTTGGTCAGAAATACAAATTGCCTGTAATTGATGCATTAACGCAGGATGGAAAGATAAGCGAAGCTGCCGGTGCATATGTTGGTATGGATAGGTTTGCCTGCCGTAAACAGATTATAAAAGACCTGCAGGAGCAAGGCTTGGTTGAAAAAATTGAAGAGATAAAGAATAAAGTTGGTTATAGCGAGCGCACAGATGCGGTAATTGAGCCGCGTTTGAGTATGCAATGGTTCTTAAAAATGGAAGACATGAGCAAACCTGCTTTAGAAGCCGTTTTAAACAATGATGTAAAATTGATCCCTGAAAAATTCATTAATACATACAAACACTGGATGGAAAATGTACACGACTGGTGCATTAGCCGCCAGCTATGGTGGGGACAACAAATTCCGGCATGGTATGATGATAAAGGAAACACTGTAGTTTGCAAAACTAAACAAGAAGCATTTGAAAAATTAAAAGAACAAAATGCTGAGGTTAAATTTCTAGATATTAAACAGGACGAAGACGTATTAGATACCTGGTTCTCTTCGTGGTTGTGGCCTTTAACGGTTTTTGATCCGGATATTATTAAGAACGGATGGGAAAAAGCAAATGCAGATCTAAAATATTATTATCCAACTAACGATCTTGTAACGGGTCCGGATATTTTATTTTTCTGGATCGCAAGGATGATAATTGCAGGAAAAGAATATACTGGCTTAAAACCTTTTTCAAACGTTTATTTAACAGGTATTGTTAGAGATAAATTAGGCAGAAAAATGAGTAAGCAGCTTGGTAATTCTCCCGATCCGCTCGAATTAATAAGTAAATATGGCGCAGATGGTGTGCGTGTTGGCCTGTTATTATCTTCCCCTGCTGGTAACGATATTTTGTTTGATGAAAGCCATTGCGAACAGGGAAGGAATTTTGCTAATAAAGTTTGGAATGCTTTTAGATTGATACAGGGTTTTGAAATGGGCACTAACGTTTCGCAGCCTGAAGCAAGTAAAACAGCTATTGAATGGTTTAGTAATCGTTTATCAGAGCAATTAGAAATAATAAACGACCATTATTCTAAATACAGGATGAGTGATGCTTTAATGGCAACATACAAATTAGTATGGGATGATTTTTGTGCCTGGTATTTAGAAGTTATTAAACCCGAATTTGTTGATGGTAAAGCGCAACCAATTGATAAAATTACTTTTGATGCTACTATTAATTATTTAGAATCGCTTTTAAAGATCATGCATCCATGGATGCCGTTTATTACAGAAGAGATCTGGCATTTAACCAAAGAAAGAGCTGAAATGGAGTGTATTATTGTAGCGGAATGGCCTACAGTAAACACGCAGAACAAAGAAACATTACAAGCCTTTGAAGTGGTGAAAGAAGTTGTTGCACAAGTAAGGAATATCCGTCAACAAAAGAATATCTCGCCAAAAGAAAAACTGGAAGTAAAAGAAAGATCAGATGTTGGCGAACAATTCTCGCGCTTTGATAGCGTTGTAATTAAGCTTGCCAATCTTTCTTCATACTCTTATACAAAGGATAAAGTAGAAGGCGCGTTTGGCTTTATGGTAATGAATGCAGAGTTTTTTGTTCCACTTACAGGTAACATAAATGTGGCTGAAGAAAAAGAACGTCTTGCAAAAGAACTAGAGTACAATAAAGGCTTCTTAAGATCGGTGCAAATAAAATTATCTAACGAGCGCTTTGTATCTAATGCAAAACCCGAAATTATTGAAGTAGAACGTAAGAAAGAAAGCGATGCTTTAAATAAAATAAAAGCTATCGAAGAGCAGTTGGCTTCGTTGTAAAATTAAAAAAGCCGCTAATTTTTAGCGGCTTTTTTTTGAGTAATTTTTTATTTAGTTATTAGGCGCGCCCTTATCCAACCAGCATTGAATACTGTCTAATTTTGCCTGCGCAAGTCTTCCTGAAGGCGGCATTGGGGTTCCACCACTTATCACTCTGCTTTTAAATGCTCCGTTTGCGTTAACCTTGGCTAACACCCCGGCGTAAGTGGTGTAATCGCCATTTGTTGAGCCCGCATTATGACAGCCACTGCTGGTGCAATTAGCAATTATAACCGGATGAATGTAAGCGGCAAATTTAACACTGTCGCAAGCCGATGGAGGAACAGGTGGGGTTTTCGGTTCCAGTTTGCCAATTTTATTCTCGCAAGAAACTAATAATGCAATTATAAATATACCGGTAAATAAAAATGAGATCTTATTCATAAATAATAAATTGTTTTGTTTTAGTAAAAGATTTTGTTTCGATAGTTAAAAAGTATTGCCCTTTAATTAATCCTTCGATATTTAAATGTATAGAGCCGTATCCTTCACGCATGTTCACAGGCCATTCTTTTAAAAGCTTGCCTTCTATATTAATAATTTTAGCTTTTGCTAAATAATTAGTCGGCGCAAAATAACTTAACTGCGCTTGGTTTTTTGCAGGATTTGGAAAAACATTAAACAACTGCAACGTATTTACAATATCTTTTTGTAATTCATTTATACCTGCAATTGGCGAATTATCTATTATGATATTTTCATCTCCCGGAAAATAATAAGTGAACGCAAAAAATACCAGGCACATTTCATCAGAGGTAGATTCTCCCTGGTTTACTGTTAAGGGTGGAGAGTTAGGATTGTTTAAATTACTCGCGCGGTTATCATAAGCAGATTGGCAAACTAAGGTACTGCCTAAAGGAATTTTCATAGGATTTCTGAAATTATAAATGCCTTGCCATTTAAAATCCCATTTCGGAATATTGATCAGCGGAATTGTATCTGCTGTGCTATTCTCAAGTGCAAAAACTTTCATTTTATCGCCTATCAAATGCATGTGCGGCGCTATAGATAACAATGTAATTGCCGGGTAAGGCAAAGAGGCACTGGTGGTCATGGTGGCCGCTGAGGTAAATGTTTTTACAACGTTTGGCGGTATACTTAACGGCCCATTAATGAGATTACTTTCTGATAACAATGGCGCTAAAAAAACTTCCCGGAAAAGCGGTGAAGTAGTATTTGTGGCAAATTTTATATTAACACGTGTGCTGTCTAATTTTAAATAGGTTCCTTTTGGATAATGGATCTGCAAAATAATTCTTGTATTTTTTCTTAATCTAACACCCATTAAACTTGGGAATTTTATTGGCGCAGTACCCGGAACCCATTCGCCAACTAATCTCGAATCGTTACTGCCGGTTCCAAAAAAACTGGTGTAGCCGGCGCCGGCATCAGCACTGTCTTTTTGTTTTATTAACGCGGTCGTATCTTCAAATACCAAAACGTGGTGAACAATGCTTGCATTGCCCGGTTTTACTTCAATTTCTGCCGCAAATTTATCTACGCTAAAATTCGTATTGATAACAAAACATCTGTAAAGATCAGAACCGGTATTAACCATATAACTCTGCATTTTGCCGGTAAAATCTACAGAGCTTAGCTGTGTTGAGCTATTTGTATAGGTTGGTGGTGTTGGCGCATTGGCCGTATTGCCCTGAACACCTCCACCTGAAACCCATTGACTGATCTTGTTTATATCGGATGGCGACAATACCCTTTCATGTGCCAAATGTTTGTACTGTGCGTCTGGCGGCCATGGCGGCATGTATTTAGATTCAACATACGTCTTGATCATCGACCTATAATTATAGGCATCGGTATAACTCATTAATGAATTAGGCGCTAAACCACCGGTATGATGGCAACTTGTACAATTAGAGTATAAAATTGGAGCAATATCATCTGCCCATGTTTGTGCCACTGCTGTTAATGTGGTAAAGCACATTAGCATAATACTGTAAAGCAATTTTAATTTAAAATTCATGGGCATTTAGTATTTCTGTGATAAGGTTTTACTAGTAAAGTTAAAAAAACTTTTCTATAAAATAACACGCTTCGTTAAAATTTTATTTGTATTTTAGATTTCGTTACAAAGTATACATTATGAAGAAATATTTAATCATATTTATGGCACTATCTTTAGTGTCAACTGCTCAAACAACCGAAACAGAAAACAAAGACAAAAAGGATAAAAAGACCAATGTCTTTACCGATGCCGGAGATGCTGCGAAAATAGTTATAGCCAAGCAAAAAATGTATGCCGGCGATTTTGTTGGCGCACTTAATACTTACCGAGAGGTTGAGAAAAATAATCCGAAAAATGCTTCTGTATTGTATTATATAGGTTTTTGTCATTTTAATTTAAAACAAAATGATAAAGCAAAAGAATATTTGTTAAAAAGCCTCGAAACTAACGCTACAGAAAAACCTGAAGCACACATTACGCTTGGACGAATTTATCATTCGGAAAGTAATTTTGATAAAGCTATTGAAGAGATCACTGCTTTTAAATCAGCTCCAAATCCTGAGAAAGAAAATACAGAAGATGCCGATCTTTATTTAAAGCAAGCGCAAAACGCAAAGGCCATGACAACTGCACCATTAGACGTTACTGTTGAGAATTTAGGAACAGAGATCAACAGTAAATTCAACGATAAAAACCCTTGTCTTACCGCTGATGGAACTAAATTAGTATTTACAACTAACCGCCCTGAAGGCACTAACGCAGTTGTGGATGTTGAAGGTGACGGAAAATATTTTGAAGATATTTATATTGCCGGTTACGATTCTGCAACTAAGAACTTTGCTAAAGCAGCTGAGGTTCCAGGCTCTGTAAATACGAAAGCACACGATGCGGTAAGTAGTATTTCGCCCGATGGAAAACAAATTTTTATTTATAAGAACGACATTAAGGATAAAGAATCACGCGGTGGTGATGTTTTTGTCAGTAAAATAAATAACGGTAAATGGAAAACTCCTGAGCCTATTGGTAAGCCTGTAGCATCAAGCTATTGGGAAGGTGGGGCCTGTATTTCGCCTGATGGAAAAAAATTATTTTTCTTTAGCGAGCGCGATGGTGGTATGGGACGAAGCGATATTTACATGGTAGAAAAAATAAATAAAAAAGAATATGGCAAACCTGTAAACCTTGGGCCTACAGTAAACACAAGCTATGATGAAGCAGGGATGTTTCTGGCGCCGGATGGCAAAACACTTTTCTTTTGTAGCGATGGACCTGGAAGTATGGGTAGTTACGATGTATTTAAAACTGTTTTCGAAGGTGGTAAATGGAGCACCCCTGTAAACGTAGGTTATCCTATTAATACTATTGGCAAAGAAGGTCAGTTAACGTTAAGCGCTGATGCTAAATATGCTTACATATCAAGCGATAGGCCAGGTGGATTAGGCGAAAGCGATATTTACAAAATAGATCTAAAAGATTACGCCATTCTTGAAAAAGACGGTAAAAAAATTAAAAGTAATGGTTTAAGTATTTTAAAAGGCACTGTACGCGATGGTTATGAAGGGTACGGCTTGCCCGATGTTGAGGTAGTTCTAACAGATGGTGCAGGAGTAAAAGTGTCTTCTACAACAACTAACGAGAACGGCGAATACTTTTTTACATTAAAGGGCGGTAATTATAAATTGACCATTAATAAAAAAGGCTTTAAAGAGATCACCGAAGATATAGTTCTTAAACAAAGCGATAAAGAAACTATCTCACTCGAAAAAGGATATTTACTTAAGAAGTAAGCTGTACATTTTTTAGCCGCAGATTTCACGGATAACGCAGATAAAATAAAAAACGTCTGTGTGAATCAGAAAAATCTGTGGCTTTTTAATTATCACAACAATAACATCTACCCCTTACTTTCGTCATTCACCTTCTGTTTAATTCCGTTCACCGATTTACTGTTTTGCAGCTATTAGTGCGTGCTTACATTTGATGAAAATTTAAATACAATGACAACTTTAGAAGAACAGTACAAGAACGACCCTGAATTTAACGATTGGCAAAAGAAGCAAAGAAGAGGCCATGTAATTGCAGGTATTTTCGTAATAATTGCCGGCCTGGTATATATGTTCAAACAAATGGGATATTTAATCCCTGATTGGTTTTTTACATGGCCAACTATTTTAATTGCCTTTGGTATCATTGCTCTTGTTAAAAATAATTTTCGTAGCGTAAAAGGACTAATATTAATTTTAATTGGCGCATTGTTCTTGGCAAGCTATGCATTTCCGGAATTCACAATTATACATTATAAGATACCTATCATCTTATTTATTATTGGGATTATTTTAATTTTTAAGCCAAAAAATAAATGCCACGATTACGGAAAATTCGGACATCATAAGAATCGTTTTAACAGTTTTGCAAGCGAAACAACACATACATCCAGTAGCGAAGATTATATTTTTGCCAATAACGTTTTTGCCGGTACAGATAAAAATGTTTTTAGTAAAGATTTTAAAGGCGGTGAAATAAAAAACACATTTGGTGGTTGTAAATTAAATTTAATGCAGGCGGAGATAGTAACTGAAGCCGTACTTACTATTAAGCAGCAGTTTGGCGGCGTTAAGTTGGTCATTCCTCCACACTGGATCATTAAATCTGATATCGAATGTGTATTTGCGGGTATTGAAGATAAACGTCCACTGCTTAGCGTTAATGACGTTGCTCAGAAAAAAACATTGATCCTTAACGGACATATTTTTATGTCGGGAATAGAAATAGTGTCTTATTAATATTAAAAAATAAAAGTATGAATTGGTATTTAACAAAATTAGTTTTTAGCATCGACGTTAGCGAATCAACGGTAAAAGCCGAGTTTGACGAACAGTTACGGTTAATAAAAGCAACTAACGAAGAAGAGGCTTATTATAAAGCAAAGAGTCTTGGCAAAAGCCTGCAAAGTTCTTTTTATAATAACAATAATAAATTGGTTAACTGGCGTTTTATTGATGCCAGCGAATTGAATTTAATTAACGAACTTTCGGATGGTGTTGAAATATATTCAAACACGATTGAAACAAAAGAAAAAGAAAATTTTATAAATTCGGTGTTACAAAAAGCAATGGGCATCCAGGCAAAGAGCCTGTCTTTTTATTAATTAGATGACGGCTGAAAAACTTCCATCAAGAATGCAATTGATCATTGCACTTATTGCCTGGTTCATTATCTGGTGGGGTTTGCAGTGCTTTGTAATTTTTCAGATCTTTAATAATTTAAATTTCGCGTTTATTGATGCATCGGTTTCTTTAGCTCTGATATTAACAGGTGTTTCTATCATATTTTTTGTGCAGAAATACAGCGGTGGCTATTTTAATAATTTTGGAACGCGCACCATTTTTATTTTTATTTTAATTGGGGGCATTGTTTTTTCTGAACGATTGATCTTGAATAGTATATATGTAGTTTCTGATTTTGAGGCCATGTTCACTAAAACTATTATTATACGTATTGTTGTTGCTTTTTTACAGATGAGTTTTTTTTCAGTTGTATTATGGTCTTTGTATTTTATAAGACGACAAAGCGAACGAAGCGATCTTAAATTTGATGCAGAAAATACGTTGCGACAGGCCGAATTAATAAAGTTAAGACAACAATTACAGCCACATTTTTTGTTCAACAGTTTAAATTCTATTAACGCCCTGGTTGTTTCCGAGCCTCAACAGGCCCGCAAAATGATCCTTAATTTATCTGATTTTTTACGAGGCACTTTAAAAAAAGATGAGAATAAAAACGTGGCATTCAACGAAGAAATAAATCTATTAAAACTGTATCTCGAAATTGAAAAAGTACGATTTGGTCACCGCTTAGCAGTTAATTTTAATATTAATGAAGATACTTTAAATTTAAAATTGCCACCACTTTTACTTCAACCCATTGTTGAGAATGCCGTAAAATTTGGCTTATATAATGTGTTAGAAAACGTAGAGATCTCGGTAAGCGCGCAACTTCAGAATAATTTATTAAAGATCATTGTGCAAAATCCTTTTGATGAAGAAACCTCGCAAGCCAAAAAGGGCGAAGGTTTTGGGCTCTCACTCATTCAAAAACGCTTGCACTTAATTTATCACAGAACAGATCTCTTGATCATTGAAAAAGAAAATTCAATTTTTAAAACCATTATTTTAATCCCACAGGTATGATCAAAGTAATTTTAATAGACGATGAGCCCCTGGCGCGACAAATTGTAAAGGAATATCTTTCGGCTTTTAAACAAATAGAGATAGTTGCTGAATGTGGTGACGGTTTTGAAGCGGTTAAAGCTATTCAGCAACACGATCCGGCTTTAATATTTTTAGACATTCAAATGCCAAAGATCAATGGCTTTGAAACGTTAGAGTTATTAGAAAAAAAACCCGCTGTAATTTTTACAACCGCTTTTGATGAATATGCTTTAAAAGCTTTTGAGCAAAACGCGGTAGATTATTTATTAAAACCCTTTAACCAGGAACGGTTTGAAAAAGCTGTTAAAAAATTCTTCGAGACCAATTCCCCTTTGGAGAAGGAAAGTACTAATTCCCCCTTGGAGAAGGGGGCAAGGGGGATTGAACAACTGGAATCCATTTCAAAAAAGCATACAGAAGAGGCGCACCGAGTGGTTGTGAAAAATGGAACAAGCATTCTTATTTTACCAACCTCACAAATTATTTGCATCGAAGCGTACGACGATTATGTAAAAATATTTAATAGCGAAACCTTCTATTTAAAAAAGAAGACCATGACTTATTACGAAGAGGTTTTAGATCCAAATCAATTTGTAAGGGTTCACCGGTCGTTTATTTTAAACCTAAATTATCTCACAAAAATAGAAGCACTGGATAAAAACAATAATTTAGCATTACTCAAAAATGGGGCAAAAATTCCCCTCAGCCGGGCGGGATATTCTAAATTAAGGGAAACATTGAAACTTTAATCGAATTTGGATCCGAATTGGTAGAAAAAACGTTAATTATATAAGACTTTAAGCAATTTCAGTAGCAGCTTTCCGTTAAATTTTTAATAATTTTTTTTATATTTGTATCAATGGAAATTGTAAAAGGTTCAGGTTTTATTCCAGGAGAATTACTAGCTAAGATAAATTCACCTTCCGATCTAAAAAAATTAACCGAAGATCAATTAGAACAAATTAGCGCAGAACTTCGTCAGTATATTATTGACCTTGTTTCTGTTAAGGGCGGTCACTTTGGTGCCTCTTTGGGCGTTGTAGAATTAACCGTCGCCCTTCATTATATATTTAATACGCCATACGATCAGTTGGTTTGGGATGTAGGCCACCAGGCTTACGGACATAAAATTTTAACCGGCCGTAGAGATACATTCCACACAAATCGCATTTACAAAGGTCTTAGCGGCTTCCCAAAACGCAGCGAAAGCGAGTACGATACTTTTGGCGTTGGCCATTCATCTACCTCTATCAGTGCCGCACTTGGGATGGCAGTTGCCAGCAAATACAATAATTTAAAAGATAAAAATCACATTGCTGTAATTGGCGATGGCTCTATGACAGCAGGTTTAGCCTTCGAAGGTTTAAATCATGCAGGCGTTACAAATGCAAATCTTTTGGTTGTTTTAAACGATAATTGCATGAGCATCGATCCCAATGTTGGCGCTTTAAAAGAATATTTGACTGACATTACCACATCGCATACCTATAACAAAGCAAAAGATAAAGTGTGGGAATTACTTGGTAAAATAAGCAAGTTTGGTCCCAACGCTCAGGAAATTGCAAGTAAAGTAGAGAACGCTGTTAAAACATCTTTACTAAAGCAGAGTAATTTATTTGAATCGTTAAAGTTCCGTTATTTTGGTCCGGTTGATGGACATGATGTGGTTCGCTTAACAAAAGTATTGGCCGATCTTAAAGATATTCCGGGCCCAAAATTATTACACGTTCTTACCAAAAAAGGTAAAGGTTATAAATTTAGCGAAGAAGGAAATGAAACTGTATGGCACTCTCCGGGTCTTTTCAATAAAGAAACGGGCGAGATCATTAAAGTAGTTCCAAAAACGCCGCAGCCACCAAAGTATCAGGATGTGTTTGGTCACACCATGGTAGAGCTGGCAGAAAAGAATTTAAAAATTACCGGTATAACACCGGCAATGCCATCAGGTTGTTCGTTGAACATTATGATGAAAGCAATGCCCGATCGTGCGTTTGATGTTGGTATTGCAGAGCAGCATGCTGTTACCTTCAGCGCAGGTTTAGCTACACAGGGTTTAATTCCTTATTGCAATATTTATTCATCGTTCATGCAACGCGCTTATGATCAAGTGTTGCACGATGTTGCTTTACAGAATTTAAAAGTTATTTTTTGTCTGGACAGGGGAGGATTGGCAGGAGCTGATGGTCCTACACATCACGGTGCTTTTGACCTTGCTTATTTCCGTTGCATTCCAAACATGATCGTGAGTGCACCGATGAACGAAGGAGAATTACGAAATTTAATGTACACGGCGCAGTTGGATGAAGTAAAAGGTCCGTTTAGTATTCGTTATCCTCGTGGACAAGGTGTGATGGTAGATTGGAAAACACCATTTAAGAAAATTGAAGTTGGGCAAGGAAGAAAAATAAAGGATGGAACAAAAGTTGCTATCTTATCTATCGGTCACCCGGGTAATTTGGTTACAACAGCAATTGAAAAATTAAAAGAACAAGGCATAGAACCTGCACATTACGATATGCGTTTTGTAAAACCAATTGACGAAGCGTTGTTGCATGAGGTATTTAGCAAATACAAAAAAATAATTACGGTAGAGGATGGTTGTATAATGGGTGGCATGGGAAGTGCAGTATTAGAGTTCATGGCAGATAATAATTACTCAGCTCAATTAGTAAGATTGGGAATTCCTGATAATTTTATTGAGCATGGCGAACAGTTAGAGTTGTATGAAGAGTGTGGATTTTCTCCAAACAAGATCGCGGCCTCTGTAATTGAAATTTTAAAAGAGAAAAAAGAAGACTTAAAAAATCACGCATAAAATTTAGATAGAAAAGTGGAAAAGATAAAAGTATCAGTAAAATTAAATTGTACTCCAAAAGAAGTGTTCTCGGGATGGTTGGATGATAAAACGCATGCGGCTTTTACCGGCGGCGCAGTAGCAAAAACAAGTACAAGTGAAGGCGGAAAATTTTCAGCATGGGATGGTTATATAACGGGAACAAATGTTGAGATCTTTCCTCATAAAAGAATAATTCAAAAATGGCGTACTACCGATTTTGCAGAAACAGATGAGGATTCGACAATTGAATTATTTTTTACATATAAAGATGATTTTACATTATTGACGATAACCCATACGAATATACCTGACGACCAGGGAGAGATGTATAAGAAAGGATGGAAAGACCATTATTTTACATTCATGAAAAAATATTTTGATAAATAAGAATACAAAAGTTCTCTATTAATTTAATACAATGGCAAAAGAAACAGCTCTGCGCTGCTCAATGTGCGGAAGAGATAAAAAAGAAGCAAAAATTTTGATCGCAGGTATCAATGGTCACATTTGTGATAATTGTATTAATCAGGCTTTTAATTTAATTAAAGAAGAAGCTATGGGCGAGCAGAAGCAACAGCTTCAGCAGGCGCTTAATTTATTAAAGCCGGCAGCCATAAAAGAAAAACTGGATGAGTATGTTATCGGACAGGATGATGCTAAAAAAGTATTAGCCGTTGCCGTTTACAATCACTTTAAACGTATCTCGCACACACAAAAAAATATTAAAGATGAAGTTGAGATAGATAAATCAAATTTAATTTTAGTTGGCGAAACCGGAACTGGTAAAACTTTATTGGCCCGCACTATTGCTACTATGCTAAATGTTCCATTTTGTATTGCTGATGCAACAGTTCTCACAGAAGCAGGTTATGTTGGCGAAGATGTAGAAAGTATATTAACACGTTTATTACAAGCGGCAGATTACGATGTAGCGGCAGCAGAAAAAGGAATTGTATTTATTGATGAGTTGGATAAGATCGCTCGTAAAAGTGACAATCCTTCAATTACCCGTGATGTGAGTGGCGAAGGTGTTCAACAAGCGATGTTAAAGTTATTGGAAGGAACGATCGTAAATGTTCCGCCGCAGGGTGGACGAAAACATCCTGATGCAAAAATGATAGCGGTTAACACAAAAAATATTTTATTTATTTGTGGTGGCGCGTTTGATGGCATCGAGAAAAAGATTGCACAACGTTTAAATACACAAGCTGTTGGTTACGCTTCATCTGTTAACGATGAAGAATTTGATAAAGGAAATTTATTACAATACGTTTCTCCACAGGATCTTAAATCTTTCGGATTAATTCCTGAATTAATTGGTCGTTTACCGGTGTTAACGTATTTAAAACCGTTAGACAGAAGCGCGCTTCGTCAAATTTTAACTGATCCAAAAAATGCATTAATTAAACAATACAAACAATTGTTTAAAATGGAAGGCACTAAACTGGATATTGATGATGATGTTTTAAATTTAATTGTAGATAAAGCCCTTGAATTTAAATTAGGCGCGCGTGGCTTAAGAGGCCTTTGCGAAGCCATCATGACCGACATTATGTATAGCTTACCAAGCGAAGACAAACCGGTAAAACAATTTACCGTTACTATGGATTACGCTTTGGATAAACTCAAAAAAGCAAAATTAAGTCAGCTAAAAGTTGCTTAATTATTTGCAACCAAAGTATCATTGTGATAATAAACAGTGTCCTTTAGTTCATGTGATATCCAAATTCCTTGCTTCAAACCATCGCAGTCTTTTCTATTTATTGTATCCAATTTGTTTGCAACATTAACTTCAAATGATCTGGCACATTTTTTCCGTGGTTCTTCATTATTACAAGAAACTGATAACACCAATAACAAAACAAAGGCGATTTGATTTAAAAGTCTGAATTTATTCATGATCTTTTTTTATTAAAATTGCAAATTAAGTTCT